>JAAWLQ010000342.1 GCA_022797995.1 Lachnospiraceae bacterium | reverse complement strand
AGTCGCTGCGCGAGCGGCACAAATTGCCGCATACGGCAATTAAGAGTAAAGTCTCGCAGCAGCCTCTTAGTTATCCCCGCGGCCGCGCACGGCGAAGTCCACGCCGGTGTGTTTCGGGTTGTCGTCGTCAAAGGTGTAATCCTTCCCCGGCAGAACCGCATTCAGAATGATTCCTGTCAGAGCACCCACGGCGATACCGGAAAAGCTGATATTCAGCTCTCCGATGGAGAAGCCCACGGCGCCTGCGGCGCTGTAGTTGATACCGATGGACAGCACCAGAATCAGTGCGGCGATGATAACGTTACGGCTCTTTGCAAAGTCAACCTGGGTCTCCACAATGTTGCGGACTCCCACTGCGGAAATCATACCGTACAGCACCAGAGATACGCCGCCGCAGGTAGCGGTGGGCATACATCCGATAACTGCCGCAAATTTCGGGGAGAAGGAGAACAGAATGGCGAACAGGGCCGCCATCCGGATCACCAGCGGATCGAATACCTTCGTCAGAGCCAGCACACCTGTGTTCTCACCATAAGTGGTGTTGGCAGGCGCGCCGAACAATGCCGCCACAATGGTGGCCAGTCCGTCACCCAGCAGTGTCCGATGCAGTCCGGGCTCCTTGATAAAATTTTTCCCTACTGTAGAAGATATGGCGGAAACGTCTCCGATATGCTCCACAATGGTAGCCAGTGCAATGGGCATAATGGTGATGACAGAGGTGATCAGCAGGGATACATTCCCGTCGGAAAGCGCCCAGAAGGCCGTCCGGTTCCAGTGAATGGGGAATCCAATCCATGCCGCTTCCTTCACTGCGGTGAAATCTACTCTGCCCATCACTGCCGCCAGCACATAGGAACCGATGACGCCGATAATGATAGGCACAATCTTCACCATTCCTCTGCCCCAGATATTGCAGACAATCACCAGGGCGATGGCGACAATGGCGATGAGCCAGTCCGCGGAACAGTTGTCAATGGCAGACTGAGACAGTGTCAGACCTATGGCAATGATAATAGGCCCTGTCACAATGGGAGGGAAAAATCTCATCACCTTGCCGGTACCGAATATTTTAATCAAAAGGGAAAGTAAAAGATAGACCAGACCCGCACAGGCCACACCGAAACAGGCGTACGGAAGAAGTGCTGTATTATCTGCCACATTTCCGGCGGAATCCATCATCGGCGCAATCGCCGCATAGCCGCCCAGGAAAGCAAAGGAGGAACCAAGGAATGCCGGTACCTTTCCTTTGGTCAGGAAATGGAACAACAGGGTGCCCAGACCCGCGAATAATAATGTGGTGGATACGTCAAGACCTGTCAGCATGGGTACCAGTATGGTCGCGCCGAACATGGCGAACATATGCTGTATTCCCAGTACAATGACCTTAGGTGCTCCCAGGCTTTTCGCATCATAGATCGGGGTATCGCCGATACCCTTACCGCCGGGAGCGGTTTTCGTGTTTTTGCTCATGAACTCTTCCTCCTGAATTGTCTTCCAGCCGCAATCCCGCACCGTCTGTCCGGGCGGCGGCCTGTCTGTCAGATGGCTTCCATAATCTGCCAATGGCTTCCCCCTCTGACGCCGTCTGCAACAAACAGCTCAGCCGACCTCTCCGGCCCGCCGAACTGTTATCCACAAACTATAATAAGGTCTCGTCAATCAACAGTCAAGAAGATATTGCATGAGACTTCAAATAATCTTTCCAGATCTCAATATATTTCGCTTTCAGGTGCACGCCGTCGAAGGTATACTCCGGTATCATTCCCCCGGTCTCGTCACAGATCATCGGATTTACGTCCAGGTAAAAAACTTTCTCATTGTCGGCCAGCCGCGCAATTCCTTCGTTCCGCGCGTCAATGCCTTCATTATTAATGTAATCTCCCTGGGCGGACCGCTCCGATGTCACCCGGATAATTCCCTGCACATAGATAATCGCCTCCGGCTGCAGCTCCCGGAGATGAGCCACCGCCTCTCCGTAGGCTTCCAGGAAACTTTCCACCGTTCCTGTCCCCATTTCATTGATGCCGATCATCAGATAAATCTTCGCGAAGGCATTCTGCTGCAGCGCCTCCTCCACCGTGATTTTTTTCTTCTGTCCCGGCACAGGCACAATCGGTGAATCGAACATTTTATATACCGTCAATCCTGTGGATGCATAGAAAGCCGCCGTCTCCTCCAGTCCGCCGTACTCAAACATACCCACGGTTCTGGAATCTCCGATGAACACGGCATCCGCAAAATAATCGTCTTCCACGGTGGTATACACAGGTTCGCTGCTTTCCGGAGAATCACCTTCGCCGGCCGAAGGCTCTGTGCCCTCTCCCGGCGCCTCCGGAACTTCCCCGTTTTCTCCGGAAGACACGCCATTCGAAGATCCGGTATTCGAAGATCCGGTTCCGACCGATCCTTCCGCCGGCAAACCGGAGCCGTCCTCTGTTCCGGACGGGAGGCTGCCCTCCTCGCCTACCACGGACGGGCCCTCGCCGCCGTTCTCCGGTGGCACACTGTTCTGCCCATCCCCTGTATTCAGTCCATTCTCACTGTCATCCATCCCGGTACTACTTCCCGCGTCCTCTCCCGTTTCCTGCCTGCCGGCGCTGCTCTCCGCGCCGCTTTCTTCTGTACTTTCTCCCCCGGTTCCTCCGGACGGGAACAGATCCCCCAGGCCGGAATCCTGATACCAGCTCTGAATCTGCGCAATGGGCTTTGCATAGACCTGCCAGTTATCCACAAAGGCCAGATACACCAGCCCTGTTCCCAGCAGCATTATAATATAAGAACATTTCTTCAACCATTTTATCATTCAAATCACACCTCACTTTCGCGGTGCTCCGAAACATCAGAAATCTCGATACATAAACGGATTCTGCCCTTCTCTCTGCAGTCTCCAGACACACCACCAGAAGAGCAGAACCAGGATAATCATTCCCGGCAGCGTATCCTTAAACCGCCGAAACAGCTTCTGCACAGCCGCCGTACAGGAGAATCCCCCCACTGCGAACAGCCATCCGTAATTCATCAGCGCCTTAATCCAGTCTCCGGCACTGACCCGTATCCCGTCAATCACATGGAACATCCTTCCCAGAAAAATCTGCAGCTGATTGATATCCGTGACGGCAAAGCAAATCCAGGTCACAGGAATAAACGCCCACAGATAAAGGTGCGCGATCAGCTTTCCCGGCCACTTCTCCAGGTGCTTCCACACTCCAAGGGCCTTCAGCTGCCTCTCCAGCACAATGGCAAGCCAAAGCAGCATTCCCCAGATCAGAAAGTTCGCGGTACTGCCATGCCAGATTGCCGTCAGGAACCAGACCGTCAGCAGATTGCAGACCGTCCGGAACTCTCCCCTGCGGTTTCCTCCCAGGGGAATATACACATAATTGCAGAACCACCTTCCCAGGGTGATATGCCATCTCCGGTAAAATTCTCTGACAGATCCGGCCATATAGGGGGTCCGAAAGTTTTCCGGCAGTTCAAAGCCCAGCATTTTTCCCAGGCCTCTGGCCATCAGCGAGTAGCCGTAGAAGTCAAAATAAATCTTCAGAGAATATGCCACAGCGGCCAGCCATGCCAGCGGTGTGGATATACTCTCAAATCCGGTTACCTGGACTTCCTGCCAGAGCAGTCCGATTCGGTCTGCCAGCAGCACCTTTGCCGCCAGCCCCGCGGTAAAATACTTCAGCCCTTCCTGCACCCCGCGAATCGTAAACGTACGCCTGTGCAGCGCCTGCTCCACCTCGCTGTAATATACGATAGGCCCCGAGGTCAGCCGCGGGAACATGGTGATATAAGTGGCATATACCACAAAGGACTGCTCTCCCTTCCGCCCGCTGCGATACAGATCGATCAGATAGGATAAGGTCTGAAACGTATAAAAACTGATCCCCAGCGGAAGTTCCCTGACTCCCAGCCCGCCCTTGAAAAATACCAGAGGCATAAGATTAAGCAGAATTGCCGCAACCAGCAGCAGTCTGCGTCTGTTTTCCAATCGTTTGTTTCTTCTCCTGTTCTTTTCCGCCTGCCGTTCTCTGCGCTCCAGATGCAGACTGATAAAATAGTTGACCACCACGGATACCATGAGAATCATCAGGGACCGGGGCTCTCCCAGCGCGTAAAAAACAAGACTCCCTGACAGAAGTGTCACGTTTTTCATTTTGTCCGGGGTCAGCGCATACACCAGCAAAAAAAGCGGAAGAAAAAAGAGTAAGAATTCTATGCTACTGAATACCAAGAATTATCACATCTTTCGTAACTTCATTAATACTATATTATCCTTCCTCGCGTCACTTTTCAACTTAAAAAAAATTAATTTTAAAAATTGACTTGTCATAAAAATGTAGCAATTATGTAAAAACTGTTGTAAACTGATAGAAGAGGCAAAGAATCTGTATCCGGATTCATGTAAGGGCTGATTTTATAATCAAAATACCCGTATAGAAAGGACTCCCATGAAAGAACAATTATACACTATCCCCTTGAACGACGCCGTCAACGCCGGCGACGAATGTCCCTTTTGCTTTATCGAGAGAAGCGTGGAGCAGGATCTGCTTGATTTTGTGCTGGGCAGCGGTTCCTCCTACATGGAAGCCGACATCCGCGAGATGACGGACAAGGCCGGTTTCTGCAGAGAGCATTTCCAGAAAATGTTCGATTACGGCAATACACTGGGCAATGCCTGGATTCTGAAAACCCATTACCA
>JAAWLQ010000341.1 GCA_022797995.1 Lachnospiraceae bacterium | reverse complement strand
ACACACGGCGGCTGCGCAATACCATCATAACGCCGAACAGCAGTACCAGGAAAAGGCCGCACCATTCAAACTGCCAGAAAAAGCGGATAGGTTCAAAGCGGTTGGAAAACAGTAGATTCGCCAGCAGCCCCGCTCCAAATACAGTACATCCCGTCATCGTATAGCGGCTTTCCCAGCTTTTCACCAGGATCCCCCGCACAGTAAAAAAGACAGTGCAGAGAAAAGTAAAAATGTAGAACAGATCTGTCAGCAGGCCGTGAACCCGTACCGCCCATGGCAGTATCGGGATGAGCATGCATAACAGCGCCAGCACAGCCGCCAGCGTCAGAAGCATCATTTCCAGCAGACGCCGCAACTCAAACTGTCTGTCGCCGGAGGCCAGCGCCGTAATCCGCACCACGCAAAAGCACATACCGTACAGCGCAAGGCTCTGTATCAGGAACCAGTACTCCGCCGCCGGCATGGAGAACAGGAACACGAAATAGTGAAACACATACAGGGCATAGCAGGCACACAGCAATCCAAACCACCGGCTGAGACTTCCTCCCGTCCTCCATAGAAACAGGGTGAAAAGGGCCAGTGAAAGCGGAAGCAGAAATACCAGGGCATAGGCAAAGCTCTGTACCCTGCCCACATTTGTAATCGTCTCCACAATGCCTAAAGCAGGCGGAAAGTACATCCCGCTGTAATATCCCACCCCGGACCGGGTCTCCACCGTCAGAACATGCTCCCCCGATGTGAGCAGAAAAGTGATTCGTCCGCTGCCCATGCCCTGACTGAGCGGTATCCCATTCAGAGAGATGACGTATCGGGAAGACAGCTGTGGGAAGTCCGCCGATACCATCCGCTCCGGACCGTCATAGCGAATCGTCAGCTGATAGTACGCCTGTCCGTGAGGAGAAACCTTCAGGTCACCTCTCTGAAGATTGGAAAATTCACCGATATAGGTGAACCTGTCCTCTCCACGCCCGTCAGTCAGTCTCCACCCGTCAATGAGAAAAACGGGAGTCTCTCTCTCCAGATCCCGCTCGCTCAGTGCAATCACTCCGGCTCTTCCATAGGGAGGCGGTGTCTGATACTTATTATCCACATAAAAAAGAAACATGAAAAAAGCCGCCGGCAAAATCAGAACAGCCGGCAGCTGCCACCAGACTTTTATCCCCTTCATGTGTATCTCCTCATTTTTTCAGTACCCCGCTTCTGACGGTAAAGTGCCGGGCTGGCGAATGGTTCTGCCCTGCACGGCACAACAGGCCGCACAGCACAGATCGTATGGCACAGGCCAGTCTGTCCGGCAAAAGTCAGCTCCCGGCCGGGACAAAGCGGTATCCCTGTCCCCAGACCGTCTCAATAAAATGATGCTCTTCCCAGGCTTTTTCCAGCTTCCGCCGAAGTCTGGACATATGCGTCTGCACCAGCCTACCCCCGTCCCACGGCTGTCCGCTCCAGACCATGCCGAAGATTTCCTCCGGGGTAAACACATGATCCGGCTGCTCTGAAAGCCGCCATAAAATGTCAAACTCAACAGGCGTAAGAAGCAGCTCCTCACCGCCCATCAGCACCCTGCGTCCCGTCAGATCCAGCAGAAGGGGACCATATCTGAACTGTGTGCGGTCCGACACAGCCAGCTGAATCCGGGTCTCAACCTTCGTCCAGAAAAGTTCGGCCGGAGTATCCTTCGTAATATAGTCGATGCCGCCGGCTGTAAATCCTTCCACCTGCCTGTCCGGCTCCGTAACGCTGCTCAGGAAAATCACAGGCGCATGGGTCAGCTCTTTCAGTCTCCCGCAGATGGAAAAGCCATCCTCTCCCGGAATCATCACATCCAGCAGGATACAGTCATAGGTTTCCTCCGCCGCCAGCTTAAGCGCTTCTCTGCCATCTCCCGCCGTCTGCACCATACAGCCGTGACATCGCAGAATATCCGCCCAGAAAGTCCGTTCCCCCGGGTCGTCATCCACCAGCAGAATCCGCCAGAGGCCGTCGCTCCGCTCACTTGAAGCTGCCTCCTGCCCATTCCCCGGGGAAACAGCCGTCTCCTCCCGGTCCAGAAAGCGCATATAGGCCTTCTGTACCTGATGATGCCGCTGCCGTGATACCGGGATACTTATGCCGCTCTTCGTCGTGACACAGTCGGCGCCAACCGCCCGGACACAGCTCAGATTGACAATATAGGAGCGATGTGTCTTCAGGAACTCCCGCCTGATCAGAAGCTCCCCCTCAAGATCGGCCAGGGCGGCGGTCACTTCACGAGTCACACCGTCTGTGAGATGAAAGGAAACCTTTTTATTCAGAACCTCCACAAACTCAATTTCCGCAAAAGAAAGCCTGACAACCCCCCCGCGGCTCTTCAACACAACTCCCTGCCTCTCCCGGGCGGAAAGCGCCTTTCCCACCTTATCCAGCAGCGGAAAAAGCGCGTCCGCCTCCACCGGTTTCAGCAGATAGTGATAAGCGTCCACCTGATAGCTCTCCATCGCGTATTCCGGGGATGAGGAGATAAAAATGATTTTGACATTCTCATCCTTCTCTCTCAGCTCCAGCGCCGCTTTTATCCCGTTTATGCCAGGCATCACAACGTCCAGCAGGACCAGATCGTATTCTCCGCCTTTTATGTCACTGAGGAAATCCATACTGCTATGAAAGAAATGACATTCCAGACTCATCCCCCGTCCTGACTGATATTCCTTCATCAGCTCTGAGAGATGTACAAGCTCCCTCTCGTCGTCATCGCAAACTGCTACCCTCATGATTCCTCCCTGCCAGAATTCTATCTGCCCGCTCTCTTTCCTGTCACCCGGCCGGAATTACACCTGTCTGTCCCCTTTCCAGTCTCCCAGCCAATTTCTCAGCGGATTGATCTCTTTCGCCTCTTTCAGGATATCCTGCCGATTGCTCCGCAGAAAAGTTTCCAGCTTCCCGACTTCCTCCTGAGAAAAGCCTTCCGATTTCTCAATGAACCCCTCCGGCAGGATCCCTTCCGCATAATCCCTTCCCCGGACAAAGGAAACCCGGACAATCTTCTTTCCATCCTTTACCACCACGCCGGAGACCAGCATTTTCATCTCATCCATACGCCTACTTCTCCCCTCCCATCAGCTCTCTGTTCAGCGGCTCGAAATACCGGTTCAGATAAGCGCCGATCATGATAATATACATACAGAAATACATCCACAGAAGGACAATAATGATAATGGACAGACTGCCATAGATACCATAGGAATTGCCATAGGTCAGATAATAGGAAAAAGCCCAGGAAAAAATGCTCCATGCCACGGCGGAGAACACCGCCCCGGGGATCTGTTCCTTAAAGGCCAGCTTCCGGTTCGGCACATAGGCATAGACGGCCGCAAAAAGTATCGTCAGTACCACCCATACCAGCAGAAATCTGAAATTCATTGCAAAGGACACCACTGTCTGCAGCTGGGGAAGCCGGTGCAGCGCCAGCCTCACAAGCTGATCGCCGAATACCATCACAAAAAGGGAAAGTATGACTCCCACCAGCATTACCAGCGTATAGAAGGAGGCAATCGCCCGGACCACAAAATAGTTTCTCTTCTCCTCCACGCCGTTGACCGCATTCAGTCCCCGCATCAGCGCCAGCACTCCCTTGGCCGCGGACCAGACGGTGGCGATGATGGCTATGGACAGAATCCCCGCGGATTTATCATATACCTCCGAAATCAGGCTTTCCGCCAGGGGATCAATCTGATCCGGCAGCACGTCCGTCACCAGCTCCACCAGATTCTCCTCCGTCAGCGGTGTGTAGGGAATGATGGTGCATATCATAATCAGCATGGGAACCACGGACAGAAAGAAGAAGAAGGCAATACTTGCCGCGTATGTGCTGATATTCTGCCTCTTCATCTTCTCTGAAAAGTCCCTTATGCTCAGGTATAATTCACGTATCACTGCCACTGCTCCTACTCGTATACATTTTTGATCGTACAATTCTCATAAAAGAACAGAAGAATTTCCCCGGCTGAGTATCCGCTTCCCGCCATTTCCCTGGCTCCGTTCTGACTCATGCCAACGCCATGGCCGAATCCGCCGCCGGTCAAGGTATATCCTACCACATTTCCGTCCTCTTTTCCAGTCGCTATGATAAAAAAGCCGCTGGGCAGCAGGCTGGCGCTGACCACCTTGCTGCCGTCCTGTCTCTCCACCTTCGTCTCACCGTCATTTAACACATACCGGATATTGTGCTCGGATATGACCTTGATCTTCCCGGTATCCGTCTCTATCACCAGCTCGTCTGCCACGCCGCCGCTTCCCCGTTTTTCTATGTAAATATCCGTGATATCTCCCAGCTCTCCGATGGGTTCGCTGACATAGGCCCCGTCCTTCCAGGTCAGTATCAGTTCATCGTTGGCCGCGTAACGTTTCTGCAATGTCTCCAGCATATGTTCCCTGTCCAGCTCCTCCACCTGATAGCTCCAGCGATACCATCCTTCTTTTGATTCAAAGTCATTCTCATTCACGTTGGAAATAAACGCCGCAAAGTTCTCCTCTTCTCTGAGGCTCTCTCCCAGGCTTATCCCCTGTCCTCCGTATCCCCCCGCCGGTTCCGCCGAGGTTCCGCCCTGTGCCATGGCGGCCACAGCCTCCTCCATGGCATTCCTGTTCAATGGCTTCGCCTGCAGATAGGTCAGTGTGGGTGCTGCCTGTGTCTTCCACACATTGGGATCGCTTCCCACACCGCAGGAGGTGGAATAATAATAAGTCCCGGCCAGACCTCCCTCCTCCGTATACAGCAACTGTCCGTAAGTCTCCTTCACCGCCGTTGTGGTGCTCTCCTGCTCCAGAATGTTATTGTACACCTGATAGGA
>JAAWLQ010000340.1 GCA_022797995.1 Lachnospiraceae bacterium | reverse complement strand
TTCCAGTTCCTCCGTGACATTTTCCAGCATATCACACAGGGAAGCGCCGGAGGCGTCGAACCCGAGGCTGATTTCGGCATCCGTGGCCGCCTTCTTCGCTTCGTACAGACGCAGGATCACATCCCCGCTGCCGTCCTCCGCAGGCTTCATGGTATCCAGTATCACATTGCTCCGGTCCACCGTCAGACCGCTGAACGCTTTCACAGCTCCTGCCGTCACCGGAGGTGCCACGTTCAGCTCATAACCCTGGCGCACCACGTCGCAGTCCGCAAAGCTTCCCTCCCAGGCCGTAAAGGCATAGGTGAAGGTCTGCATTCCGTTGTCCGCGCGCATTTCCGGTGTGGCCGCCGCCCGCAGAAGGGTCAGCTCCAGAGCGTTGTCGTTCATGCTGATACCGTACTTGCAGTCATTGAGCACCGCCGCCCCGTGAGAACCATCGCAGAATGCGCTGTAGCGGTGATTGCACACCTCAAAGCGGTCCTTGTCATACAGTCTGGAACGATGGGCAGGACGCTCCACATAGCCGAACTGCATCTCATTGATTCCATTTTCTGCGTATACATTCACCGGGAAAGCAGCTTTCAGCAGCCGGTGCAGTTCCTTCCAGTCAATCTCCGTCTCAAAGGCAATTCTTGTACTGTCTGCCGCCAGGCGGATATGCTGTACGAATGTGGATTCGCTGATCCGGCCGCTGACCTTCAATACGCCTTCCAGTCCCTCTGCCACGATTTCCACGTGAGTGTCTGTCAGCGCTTCCACTTCCTGTTCGATATAGTTGGAGTCGATGTCCCATGCGTCAAACAGGCGGGGAACATCTTTATACAGATGAAGGCGGTTGAGCGGGCCGGCAGCGAATTCTCTGCCGGATTCTTTCAGAATGAAGGACGTGAGCTCGCCCTTGTTGTTGACAGTGGCTTTCACCTTACTGTTTTCCATTACATAATTTTCTCCGGCTTCTTTTACGGATACTGCTGTTGAAGCTGTACCGGCCGCAGGCACCAGCGACACCGCGCCACAGGAAGGAATGCGAACCAGCGCTTTCACCTTGCCTTCCGCCTGCTGTACGGGAACCGTCTCTCCTTCCAGCGTCCGGGCCCCTTCCGCGAAGCTTTGCGGCAGCTCCACCAGAGCCTCCCTCTCGAAGCTCAGGGAGTTCCAGACTGTCACAGCCGAGGTATCCCCGGATTCTGTCAGCGTTTCCAGCGCCTTGTTCCTCAGCTTCTCCGCGCCCTCCAGAATCTTCCCATGGGCTTCCTTCGCTTCCTCGTACACCCGTCCGATGCAGGAGCCGGGAAGGATATCGTGGAACTGATGCAGTAAAATCTGTTTCCACAGCGCGTCCGCTTCCGGCAGATCATATTCCAGACCATGGCTTAGGGCCAGAGAGCTCCACAGCTCCAGCTCCCGCATGGCAAGCTCACTGCGGCGGTTATTCTTCTTCACAGCCGCCTGGGAAGTATAAGTGCCTCTGTGGGCACTGAAATACAGTTCTCCCACATAAGTGTTCACAGGGCCGCCCTGTTTTTCCATATCCTCAAAGAATTCCAGCGGGCCTGCCATCTTCATCTTCACGCTGCCCTCCAGATCTTCCTGGCGCTTTGCATATTCCACGAAATCTCTGGCCGGTCCGCCGCCTCCGTCTCCATAGCCGTAAGGCATCAGGAAGGCATCCAGATCCTGCAGCTGTGTCCGCTCTTTCCAGATGGTGTTGGCCTCCACCGGGTCCGTGCGGTAGGTATAGCTGGTAGGCAGGAAAGAAACTATCTGGGAACCGTCCATCCCCTGCCAGGTAAAATAGTGATAGGGGAACTGGTCTCCCTCGTTATAGGACCAGAATATCTTCTGGGTCACCAGATAGTCCACCCCGCAGCCTTTCAGAATCTGAGGCAGCGCGGCTGTGTAGCCGAAGGTATCCGGCAGCCAGAGCACCCGGCTGTCCACATCGAACATTTCCTTATAATACCGTTTTCCATGCAGCAGCTGACGAACCAGCGCTTCTCCGCCGGCCACATTGGTATCCGGTTCCACCCACATGGCGCCGTCCGCAATCCACTGCCCGCCCTTTACGGCTTCTCTGATTTTCTCAAAAAGCTCCGGATAATATTTCCGGCACATCTCATAGGCCGCCGGCTGGCTCTGGATGAATTTATATTCCGGATATTCCTCTATCAGCCGAAGCTGGGCTGCAAAGGTTCTCTCCGTCTTGCGGTAGGTCTCCGCCATGGGCCACAGCCAGGCCAGGTCGATATGCGCATTTCCAATGGCATAGAAAACAGGGGCGGTGGAGCCGTTCTTCGCCTCCATCACAGGCCGCAGTTCTTCTCTGGCTTTCAGATAGGAAGCAATTCTTCCCTCTTTTGCCTGCTCAAAATCCACGGTCAGGGTAAATTTCTCCAGGGCTTTGGCAATTTTCGCCGCCCGCAGAGACTTTTCATCCAGCGTGGTCAGCAGGCGGGCCAGGGTATCCACATCCATGTACAGCTGATAGGCCGCCTCATTCCAGATACCGTATGTACATTTCTCCAGCTTCCTGCGCTCTCCCTCTTTCGCAGGGTCCTCATAGGCCCCGGGCAGAACCGGACCTGTGGCAACGCCTCCGGTAGGCGCTTCCGGGTAGAAATGTCCCGCATAGGTCTCCATCATAATATCAAAATGTTCCTTTCCCTCCGCGCAGGTGGTCAGCACATTGTCTTCCATATAATGATGGGGCACATCCAGCCAGTCCGCCCGATATGTACCGAAGGCTTTCCCGTTCACGAACAGAGAGGATTCTCCGCCGGGCTTCAGATTCATCACAATCCGCTGGCCTTTTGCCTGCTCCGGCAGGGTGATACCGCCCCTGAACCAGCAGTACTCCCAGATAGTTCCCCAGGTAAAGCCGGGCTGTACCTGCACGAATTCCTTCGTCTGCGCCTCCTCCACGGACAGCTGCTCCATGGTCTGGAAGGCCTCCCAGGAAATCTCTCCCAGCGGCTCGTAAAAATCGTCTCTCAGGGTACGCAGCCAGTGCTCAAGACGTCCCTGCCATTCTGAATGCATTAATTTCATGTCTGTCTCCCTTCTTGCTTTTTATTTTTCCTTTTCTTTTGCCTTTTTGCCTTTCTCTTTTGCCTTTTCTTCTTCGCTTTTCAAATCACAACACCATAGAATTTGACTGCAAATCCTGTCATCAGGATTCTATTGTCAAGAGTATCTAATAGAATCAAAAGGCTGATTCTATTATCAAAAAAATATTATATATATCATATAATGATATGTCAATATAAAATCTGCATTATTTTCTCCTGATATCTTTTTACTGATATCTTTTTAGGTAGCAGTTCAGACAAGACATTGAACTGTTACTTTTTTATTGCCACTATTCACGATATTTGCAAAATCAGATGCGTGCAAAACCGCAGAAGCAACACTTTCGCACCTGACAGCAACTATTTATTTCTTCCTGTATCAGACAAGTTTATATGGCAGTTCCGTGACCTTCCTGAACTGCTACGATTTTATGGGGAACAAAGCTTTTTTTCGGGACTTCCCTTCCCTCCATCAAATCTGTCAGGAACTCCACCGCCCTGGCGCCGATCAGTGTCTCATCCTGCACCACATAATCCAGCCGGAACCCTAAATCTCCGGCCTCCTCCGGGCCGTCGAAAAAGACAACCTCCTTCTCCTTTTCCAGGCCCATTCTGCACAGGATCCTGTAAACCAGAATCCCCAGCATCTGATCTACCGCAAAAAAGCCTGTTATTTCCGGATGTTCCCCGATAAATTTCTCTATCTGCTCTATGTCCGCCTTCTCCTTTTTCCCGGCTTCTTCCGGTCCGGCGCCCGTACTGCCAAGGTTCTTAATCCAGATATCTTCATTAGTCATCAGTCCGTGCTCCAGCATGGCGTCCAGATAGCCGGAAAACCTTGCGGCCACAGAGGAGGTCTGCATGAAGGGATGGGACAGAAAGCAGATTCCGGTATGCCCTTTCTCAATCAGCAGTTCCATCAAGTCTCTGGCCGCCCGGTAATTGTCCGTACTCACACAGGGAATCGGAAGTCCAGTCAGCTCCCTGTCCACCAGTACGATGGGAAAATGCTCCAGCGACAGCCTGAGCACATTTGCATTATAGTTTTCCCCCTGCACGCACATGAGAATAATTCCCCTGACTCCCAGCGCAGTCAGTTCGTCCACAGCCTTTATCTCCTCCTCCATACTTCCATGGGTACATTTCAGAACCAGATGGAAGCCCCGTTTCCCACATTCCCGCTCTATGCTGCTCACAAGGTCACACCCATAGGAAGCGCCGAAGCTGTCCAGAATGACTCCTATCAGGCTCTTGCCTCTGCCGTACTCACTCCGGCCATTTCCGGAATTACCAGCACCCTCACTTCTTTCTTCCAGTACAGGATTCTCTGCTTTTTCGCCTTCCGAACTTTCACTGTCCTGTCCCAGCACAAAGGAACCCTTGCCCGGCATTCTCTCGATCAGATTCCGCTCTGCCAGCATTTCCAGGGCTTTCTTGCTTGTAATTCTGCTTACATGATACTGTTCTGCCAGCTCCTTCTCGGAAGGAATTCTGCTTCCGGAGGGAAATTTTCCGTTTTCTATTCCCCTCAGTAAATCATCATATATTTTCCGATACAAAGGCTCCTTTTCCATGTATGCACCTCATTGCTAAATGTTATATCAATTATATGTCATTTTAAATAATATGTCAACCCGCTTAAAAGATAAAATCCCTGCTGCTAAAATCCATACCTGCACGGGTCTTTGACAGTTAGATTTTTAATAAAGCCATTAAATCCCTTATAATATCTATATTTTTGCCGTCAAGAATTTTGTTTCACTATATAGTAATGTCA
>JAAWLQ010000339.1 GCA_022797995.1 Lachnospiraceae bacterium | reverse complement strand
CGCCATTGCCGGCAATAATCCCTCCCACATGCGTTCCATGACCGCTGTCATCATATAATCCATGACGGTGATTGACACAATCGTAAAAAGCCAGAATCCTCCCTTTGAGATCCGGATGTGCAGCCATCCCCTCTCCTGTCAAGTAGCTGCAGGCAATTTTCTTTACTTCTTTTCTCTATAATATAAGATTTTACAGGAATTCACACTTTCTCTTCTGCCTTCTGTCATATCATTGTCATAAACCTGCATTTTATTGCGTTACACAAATGCATTTTCATCCGTATCCAGTATCCATTCCATTTCAATATGTTCTTCATCATACACGATAATCTTCCGGATAAGTGCATCGGCAAGATCTTTGTCAAGTTCTGTTCCATTCCCTTGCTTTCGGAAGTCTGCGGTTCCTTCTTGCCTCCTGCGAATTTCTTTTTCCAACCTGGCAATCTCTCCATCTATCCTGGCAATCTCCCCATCCACATCCTGCACAGCGGTATTTTTCGTCTGAAATTTGGATTCTCTGCCAAAAACAGCCTTTTCATACTCATCCAGACGTTTTCTATGTAATACTGTCTTTTTTCTATCCAATTTTACCCTCTCCTTCGCCAGTATATCCAGCTTCTCCAAAGTATCTTTCTCCTTCTCCCTCTTCACCTTCTCTGCCTTTCCCTGTCTTAACAATTCAGAATCTATCTGGTAAAGAACATACTGCTCCAGAAACATGAGATTCATATTTCTTACGCAATAGTCCACATCCGCATATGCATACCTTTGGTTACAATAAAAATATGGGTTCAAACTTCTTTTCCTCAATGTCATTGCCCGCCCACATCCGCCGCAGAAAACTTTCCCCTGCAGCGGATGTCGCTCTTCCATATCTTTCTTCCTTTTACTGCCTGTCTGATTTCGCATCTTCTGGATCACATCAAAATCATCCCTGGATACAATCGCCGCATGTTGGTCTTTACAGACTTTCCATTCGCTCCTGGGTTTTAGATGGTTTTTACCTCCCACGCCGTTCTTTTCATATTTATTATATATCATATCCCCCACATAGACCGGATTTCTAAGAATGGAACAGATGATGGGACAATCCCATTGGAAACGCTTCCCGACAGGTTTCCTGCTGGTCTGCCCTTTTTTTATTTTAAATTCTATCGGCGCAGGTATTCTTTCTCTGTTCAAGAGTCTTGCAATCTCTGCCGACGTTTTCCCTTCCAATGCCATGGAAAATATCCTCCTGACAACCACTGCCTCATCCTCTGCGGCCACGAGCTTATGTCTGTCCTCTTTATCTTTCACATATCCAAAAGGCACGTTTCCACAGGCATATTGTCCCTGTTCTTTTCTGATCCGTAAAGAAGATTTTACTTTCACTGACAAGTCCTTAGAATATAAATCATACATCAGTCCTTTAAATGAAACATCAAGTTCTGCCGTATTCCTGCCCTGATTCTTACTGTCATAATTATCGTTCAGTGAGATAAAACGCACTCCAAGAAACGGGAATATCTGATCTAAATACGAGCCAAGTTCAATATAGTCTCTTGAAAATCTTGAAAAGTCTTTCACAATCACACAATGAATCTCACCATCCCGCACCTGATTCAGCATATCCGTGACTCCGGGACGTTCAAAATTCGTACCGGAAAATCCATCGTCTATAAACTCTTTCAGCTCATAATGCTCAAAATTTTCCCTGACATATTCTTTCAACATCATCCTTTGATTTGTAATACTGTTACTTTCGTCTTCTTTGCCGCTGTCCTCTTTTGATAAACGAAGATAAATTGCAATCCTGCGGCATTTACTCATGTGCCTTCCTCCCATAAAGCAGCTCATTTCTTCTATAGTTTAATACAATCTCTACCTGGTGCTTTGGGTAAACGTTAATTTTTTTAATCAGGCATTCCGCCAACTTCCGGTCAAATTTATAATCAGTTCTCCATTTCAGCAGTCCTCTGATAAACTGGTTTGTTTGACCTGTTTCTCTGTCAATAGTGATTTCCTGCCGCTTTAAATCCTCTGTCTGCTTTCTTAGTATCGCAAGCATTTCTGATAGTTTTGCTTTTTCTTCCAAAAAATCTTCGCGGAGCAGTTCTCCATCCCGATAACGAAGATAAAGCTTACTGCCCATCAATGCCAGTTCATCCTGCTCCCGCACAGATTTACATATTTTTTTATGGACTGCACTTTTCCTTTTTTCAGCTTCCTGCGTATTTTCTTTGCAAAAATCTTTCAGCTGCATATCAGAACACGCAAACTCCTTTTCCAAAACCGCTTTTATAAGGGACTCCAATGTCAAAAACGATATTCCCTGACCGCAGCACTGGCTGCCGTCTATCTTCTTTTTATTGGGACAGGCATAATAGTATCTGCGTATTCGGTCTCCGCTTACAAGTGTTTTTATTGATGGATTACGAATCATACGGCCACCACATCTGCCGCAAGAAACCATATCCTTAAAAATATCTTCACTTTGCAGAACTCTTTTTGAGAAACCCTTTTGATTTGAATATTTGCTTTGTCGTTCAAACCGTTCGGATACCTTATAGAACAATTCCTCCGAAACAAGCGGTTCATGAGTACATTCCACAACTGAAATATCCTTTTCTTCATCCACGTCATGGCGCTTACGGTCCCGATACGCTTTTCCACAGGTTCTTGCCTGGAAGAGCGTTCCAATATAGACTGGATTTGTCAGAATATTCTTCATCGTATGGTATGACCATTGCTGCAATTTCTCATCTTCCAGACAGTACGTTTCCCCTGTCGCATAATACGCCATAGGGCGCTGTATCTTTCGTTTATACAGATCCTCTGCAATCTCCTTATAGGTACTACCCGCCGCAAACATCTCAAAAATTCCCACAACAATCTCCTTTGTACCCATATCTGGAACCAGTACATTCCTGTCTCTGATTTTCTTGATACAATATCCGTAGGGCGGCACCCCTCCTGTATAGCTCCCCATCTCTTGTCTTACTTTCATGGCCGCTCCTACTTTCTGTGCTATGTCCTTCGCATAAAGTTCATTTACGATATTTTTCAGATTCATGGACAATTGGAGATGATCATCTGTCAAATGTTCGCTGTCATAACCGTCCGTAACCGCTATAAATCTCACTTTCATATAAGGGAATATCTTCTCAATATAATTCCCCGTTTCTATATAATTCCGTCCAAACCGCGAAAAATCCTTCACTACAACACAGTTAATCCGTCTCCTGCGTATATCCTCCATCATATGCTCAAAGCCTTCACGGTTAAAATTTGTACCTGTTTTCCCTAAATCTACATAGCATTCAATCAGTTCCGTATCCCCTGTCCGGCCAATATATTCCTTCGCAATTTCAATTTGTGTATCTATGGATTCGTTTTTCCTGTCATTGTTGTCAACGGACAGCCTTGCATAGATACCGGCTTTCCAGACAGGTTCCATGACAGCGATTGCAGACTTTGCAGACTGTCTCTTTTTCTCTCTTTTTGATGTTCTTGCCATTTATATCCTGCCCTCCCCTGTTTTTGTCTCTATATATTCCTTAAGTACCAGCATCTTGCCAAATTCCTCTTTCCCGCGGAATTCCACATAGACTTTCTTTTCCTCATACACCTCGATCCGGCTTATAAAACATAAAAGTGTATCTCTGTTAAGTTCCGTAATCTCCATTGCTTCTTTAAGTTTTTCCAGCTTTACTCCCGATGCAATGCCATTACGAAATAAATGCTTAATCATTTCCTCCTGTTTACCAAGCGCATTCTTGACTTCTTCATACTGCTTCTCATAAATTATCCGGAAGCTTTTAAAATCCGCCTCTGTAATCAGACCTGTTTTTAAATCTTCATATAAACCTGACCGAAGTTCCAAATACTTATCTTGCTCTTTATGCAGTCTCTCTATTTCCTTATCAAATCTAACTATTTCCTCAAAATTAACCTCTAAATCCTGAATATTCTCCAATTGGCTGCACACATCCAAAAACACTGCCACATGTGCTTTCAATGTCTGGAATACGACCGTCTTCAATTCTTCTTCCGAAATACTGTGCCTGGTACATCCCTGTCCCCGGTTTCTGGTCGGACAGATAAAATAAACCTTCGATGTTCCTTTATACCGATTTACCCGTCGGATCATCAGTTCCCGGCAATCTCCACAGAACAATAGTCCTGAAAAAAGATGCGCACATCTTGCCCCGCCTTTTGCCCTCATATCAACAGCAAGCAGGGCCTGCACCGTCTCAAAGTCTTCACGCGAAACAATCGCTTCATGTGTTCCTTCTACCCGGATCCACTCATTCTTTGGCTTTACCACTGTCTTTTTTATCTTATAATTAATCTGTTCATTCTTTCCCTGCACCATAACCCCGGTATATACTTCATTGGTCAATATTCTTTTTACCGCCACTGCAGACCATTTTGCCACTGCATTTGTCTGAAAACTGGTACAAAATCTCTCTCCATGCGCTTTTTTATATTCCATAGGCGAAAGAATCCCCAGATCATTCAATCTTTGTGCAATTGCCAGGGCACTCATGCCTTCCAGCTTCCATGCAAATATCTTCCTGACAATATCTGCCGCATAATCATCCGGACAAAGTTTGTTTTTATCCTCTGCAGATTTACGATAGCCGTACATAGCAAAAGGCGCAATAAACTTTCCCTGTTCCCGCATAAGCTTCTGGTGGCTCTTTACCTTCTGCGAAATATCACGGCAATAAGAATCATTGATGAAATTTTTCACCGGCAGTACAAGCGATTTTGTATTATAGTCTGCCGTCTGGCTGTCAAAATGGTCTGTTATGGCAATAAAGCGCACATGAAAAGCCGGGAAGGTCTTTTGAATCAACCGCCCGGCTTCAATATAATCTCGTCCCA
>JAAWLQ010000338.1 GCA_022797995.1 Lachnospiraceae bacterium | reverse complement strand
ACTTCTCACGATAAATCTTGTTTCAACCGTGGTTCGTAAAAGGAATTCCCCACGTCCGTGAGACCTCCCCGGGTACTCACACGTTCTTTCCCTCTTATGCCTGCCATATCTACTGTATATGGCTCCGTGTAGTTATTGGGCCTCGGCTTGTACAGCAGTCTTACCCTCATATACAGCCTCTATATGATTTCTGTCCGTCAGACCAGAGTTTTGCCGACTTCCTTCAGATTCGCAGTCACCCGCGACACCCTTGCCATTGGCTGTATCCTTCCCACTATCGGGCGGATTAGGGACTTTCACCCATTAGAACGTGCACCCGCCGGGAGCACCGCAAAAAACTCCGAACAGTTGCCTTTTAACTGTCCGGAGTTCTCTGAAATGCTTCCTGCTTTTTCTATGCTTCTGCCTTCCACCTGTCCAATGTGGGGAAATACTTCATCAGCATCTCCCTGGCTTCCTCTTTGGTTTTGGCACGGCCGCCTTCCACTTCAAAAGGGGCACAGAAATCAACCATTTCTTCCATGCTGCACTTCTGGGCAAACTCCCCCTCCTTGAAGCAGTAACAGCAATATGCTTCATTCTTACTTCCGTCCTTATTGGTGCCGTACTGTTCCTCCTGCATTGGCATTCCGCAGCTCTGACAGATTTTCAGGTTCCCATTCATTTCGTTTCCCATTTCTCGTCCTCCGTTTTCTGTTCTCTGGAAAGTCAGGCCTTTCTTCCCGTAACGCACTGGAACTGCAACTGACTTCACAGTGCCTGTCCGCTGTATTGTTACGGTCTGTCAGGCTATTTCACAGGACTATCATAGCACCTGAAATATGACATCTGCCTGTCATATTCCATTATTATTTGAAAAAATTTCTTCGCGCCTTTCTGATTCCATATCCACCCCGAACTACTGCAAAAGCCCTCCGCAATTTACTCTGTCATCATGCCTGCTACGATTTTTCCATATAACCGTTATTCATACAGCTCCGCCATCTTCCGAATCCGTCCGGCCGTCTCCTCCCGCACCCATGCCGGTTCTAACACCCTGGCCGCCGGTCCGAAGGATAAAATAAGCCCATACACCCAGTCATCCACGGAACATTTCATATGAATTTCGAAATCTCCCGATGGAAGAATTGTGATCTCTTCCTCTTCAAATCTGTCATAAATCCGATAGGCTTCTCCCTTATCAATCCGCAGGATAATTTCTGTCATTGTGCCCTGTGTGCCTTGGTCAAGGGACATATTTCCCGACTCTACCTCCTGGAATTGCTGTTCCAATGGCAGGCCTTCTGCTGTTTTTTCTGCTGGTCCCTCTGCTGCTTTTTCTGCCAGTCTTTCTGCTGCTCCTTTTACCAGACCTTCTGCCGCTTTCTTCCCATCCAATGCCAGATCTGATTCGGAGTTCTCCTCCGAATCCTCCTGCAATTGCTGTCCCGATGTCAGACCTTCTGCTATTTCTTTCTCCTGCGGCATACGAATTGCCTTCTCGCCAGTCGCTATCAAATCCACAGAAACCTTCTCATCCGGCTCCCTCTGCTTCTGACATAAATCGGTCTCCGGCCAGCCGTAATACTCTTCCCTGCTTTCAAATGTCTCCTCCAGCACCTGAACCCGCTTCATGCGCAGTACTTTAAACAGGCGCATGGCCTGTCTGGTCCGGCAGAAGGCTCTCACATACCAGGTATACTCTTTAAAAAGAAGCTGCACTGGTTCCACGATGCGGCTTCTCATCTCTCCATGCTGGCCATAATAGTCAAACACCATCACATGCCGGCCCAGAATTGCCTCTCTGATCTGTATAAACAAATCATTCCTTCTTCCGCTCCAGTCAGAAAAGTCAATGGAAACCCAGTTTACCGGCTCCATCCGAAAGAAATCTCCCAGGCGTCTCAGAATCTCGCCTTCCTCTTCCGCTCCGGTCTCCCGCAGACTTACAAGTGCCGCCAGAATCTGCTTCTGTTCCTCTTCCGAGACCAGCATCCTGTCCAGCACAAAGGTTTCCATCAGGCAGATACCGCCGTTTTTCCCCTTTCTGGCATAAACCGGGATGCCGGCCAGATTCAGGCTCTCCACATCCCGGTAAATCGTCCGTATAGACACTTCAAACCGTTCCGCCAGTTCCCCGGCGGTAACCGTGCCCTTTTTCATCAAAATATACACAATCCCCAGCAGCCGGTATATCATCCTTTCCTCCCTTTTCCGCTCTGAACACTCTCGGGTTATCCGGGTCTTATTTTATGCGGTTTTTCTCACAACTCCTGGCAGGAAGGACAAAAGTATACCGTGCCGCCCAGATAACTTGCCTTCTGAATAATGTTTCCGCAGTAAGGGCAGGGTTCCCCCACAGTCCTTTTGCTCAGCATGACAGCATATTTCCCTTTTTCTCCGTACAAATCCCTCTCCGTATCTCTTCCGCCTCTCTCGGTCATCTGGGCCAGCGTTCCTGTCACAGTCTCGTAAAGCTGTTTCCAGCGACTTTCCGTCAGCGTGCCGATTTTCTTCCGCGGGTGCAGTCCCGCCTTCAGCAGAATGTCCTGCAGCACGCCGTTTCCCAGACCGGGAATTCTCTGCTGGGTGGCCAGAAAGGCCTTCGCAGACATGGTTCCGGATATTTCCTTTTTCAGCTCCCGGAAATACTCGTAATCGAAGTCCTCTGTGCCGGGAAGCGGTTTCTCTTTCGCTGCCAGATAATAAGGATTGTCATATTCCTCCGGCTTTATCAGAAACATGGAACCATACATCTGCACAGTACACACCAGCGAACTGCCGTCATCCAGCGTCAGCCTGGTCTGATACCGTTCCGGCAGCTTCTCATCCGGCTGAAAGTACCGCAGATTAGTGCCGTCTCCCACCACAAAGCTGTATTTGCCCAGACTGATTTCCAGCATGCTTCCGATGCCGCTGCTCTCTCCGATCACACTGTTTTTCATGACCTTCTCATAGAAATCAGGCTCTCCGGTGTACCAGGCAAAGGAATGCTTTGTGTGTGCTGCTTCCACATCCACAATTTTCCTGCCGCGAAGTTTTTGATTTATCTGTTTTGCAAGAGTCAGGCTTTCGGGTATCTCAAGCATAGTCTTTTCCTCGTTTATTCTTCCGGAGTAACAGTTCCGGACCTGTCTGAACTGTCACATGCCGGCGTCTCAATGGAGATTGCATAGTCCAGTATGACGTTTCCCTTTTCATCCGGTGTGGTAAATCCCGGACAACGGTATCTTTCCAGGCACCAGTCGTCTTCCTTCCGTTTCAAATCATGTGCTTTCAGCTCTTCCAGACACCGGTTGTGTGTGTCCATGGCATAAAATTCACTGCTGTTCTCCCGATCATACAGATAGCACACCGCATACTCCAACGGTTCCATGTCAATAAAATCAAAGCCTTCCGGGGCCTCCGTATCTGCCGGAAAGAGCATACCAATCCAGCGTTCCGGCATTCCATCCACGATATGCACCGCACCTATATAGGCATCTCCGTTAAACGGAAGACATGGTGTCCGTTCCAGCGTGGTAAACCAGTCATTCTCCCACCATTCTGCCCAGTTTGCACTGCCCTCATACTTTTTGCCGATCAAGCGTGCCGCCGGGCAGCTTTCTCTCTTTACATCCAAAATTGTAACTGCCATTTTCTGTACCTCCTCCGTGTGGTCATTCGGCCGTTCCCTTTCATGATAACCCTTTGATTTGGGGTTTGCAAAGCGGTTCCTATCCGGCCGTTCCCTTTTCAAGATAAGGTCATAATATCATATAAAATATGACATCAGTGTGTCATGTTCTATGGCTGGCAGAAAAAATGTGACCGTCACTCCTTCAAATCCAGCTCTACCGGACAGTGGTCGGAACCCATCACCTTGGAATGAATCTTCGCATCCTGCAGATTGCTTTTCAGGGCCTCCGAGGTCACAAAATAATCGATACGCCACCCCACATTCTTTGATCTGGCCTGGCCCATATAAGACCACCAGGAATAAGCATCCTTCACATCCGGGTAAAAATGGCGGAACGTGTCCACAAATCCGTTTTCCAGTACTTTTCCGAAGCATTTCCGCTCCTCGTCGGTAAAGCCGGCATTATGGCGGTTCGTCTTCGGATTCTTCAGATCGATTTCCTGATGGGCCACGTTCAAATCTCCGCAATAAATCACAGGTTTGGTCTCTTCCAGCTTTTTCAGATAGTTCAGAAATGCCTCTTCCCACCGCATCCGGTAATCCAGCCGGGTCAGCTCTCTCTGGGAATTCGGCACATAGACTGTGATCACAAAGTATTTTTCATATTCCGCCGTAATTACACGCCCCTCGTGGTCGTGCTCCTCCACCCCTATGCCGTAAGTCACCTTCAGCGGCTCCTTTTTGGTAAAAAGCGCCGTGCCTGAATACCCTTTTTTCTCCGCATAATTCCAGTACTGATGATAGCCCGGCAGTTCCAGCTCCAGCTGCCCTGCCTGCATTTTGGTCTCCTGCACACAAAAAATATCCGCATCCGCCTCCCGGAAGAAATCCATAAACCCTTTTTGCATACACGCCCTCAGTCCGTTCACATTCCAGGATATCAGTTTCTTATGTTCCATACTGTCCACCTTCCGTTTTTACCCTGAACCGTCGGAAAATCCCTTACAAGATTTCCGAACAGTTCCATATTATCTATCGTTTCCCGGTCATCGTATCATAAAATTTTATTCCCCGCAAGGCAGAAAAACTGTTGTATGGGCCGCAGGCCACCTAATAGTTTGATTATACCCTCTACCTGATCATTTCACAATCAAATATTTAAGATCGCTCCTTTTTATTGCCATAAACAATAGAATCCACGCTCTGCGAGGATTCTATTGTCAAAAAAAAGTGCCTTCGGCACCGTTCTGATTCCATGTCCATCTGACGACGGACTTTCCT
>JAAWLQ010000337.1 GCA_022797995.1 Lachnospiraceae bacterium | reverse complement strand
GAGCGTGGATTCTATTGTTGACAGTAAGGGGAAAAAAGGGTAATGTATTATTCGAACAATACAACAGGAAGCTGGATCCGGAGCTGCCGGCGGAAGGCGGCAACAGTCCGGACAGAACACTGAATTGTCATCAGACCGGAAGGATCCGGGAAAGGAAAAGAGGTTGACAGGATGGAAAGCGTACAGGTGAATGTAAAGGCGGAGGGAGAGACAGGTAAGAGAGGAATCAGCGGCAGCACTGTCAAGATTGTGGCAGTAATTGCAATGCTGATAGACCACACGGCGGCTGTGATACTGACCAGACAGATTATGGAGAGAGGATTCCAGAATGCCACATTGGGAGGGGTGGAACAGCTGACCAGCTGGCTGATGGATAACGCGGTGCTGTTCTACGGATATGAGATTATGAGGCTGATCGGCAGGCTTGGATTTCCCATTTTCTGTTTTTTGCTGGTGGAGGGCTTTCAGAGAACCAGAGATGTGAAAAAGTATGCGCTGCGGCTGGGGATTTTCGCACTGATTTCCGAGATTCCCTTTAACCTGGCCATAACAGGCAGAGTGTGGCACAGAGAATATCAGAACGTCTATTTTACACTGCTGATTGGACTGCTGGCGCTCTGCGCATACAGTTTCTTTGAGAAATTCGAGCATAAGGAAAAGGGAAAAGATCTGCCAGGGGCGCTGAGAGGAATCCTCACGGTTACCGGAGTGCTGCTTCCGGCCGCGTATCCGGCCCTGTTTATCAATTTTTCCAGTCAGGGCGGCAGGCTGCTCTGCTGCGGCCTGGTAATCGGAATTACGGCGGTGACGCTGATCCTGTACGGCCGGAAGAAAGGTTTCCGGCGGGTACAGACGGCCTGCGCGGATATCACGGCGCTGATACCGCTTATGTTTCTGGCCGAATATTTATACACGGACTATTCGGGGATGGGGGTGCTGACGATCTCCGCAATGTATCTGTTCAGAAAGCGTAAAGTGTTGGCCATGACTGCAGGTTGTATCGTTCTGACCCTGATGAGCGTAGGCGAAATTACCGCATTTCTGGCATTGATATTCATTGCCCTTTACAATGGAAAACGGGGCCTGAAAATGAAATATTTCTTCTATGCTTTTTACCCGGTTCACCTGTTACTGCTGTATCTGGCGGCGGTGTTGCTGGGACTTGGGAGTATCCCGCTGGTGTGAATCCGCGGCCTTCCATGAAGCGGGCCGGCATTGGGAGTATGCGACAAAGGCAGTTGCCTTAATATAGAGCAGAGATGAAATGCGCGCTTGTATACAGGGCGCGGAAACGGGGGAAATATGCTGGAAGTAATGAATCTGACGAAAAAGTACGGCAGGACGGTTGCCGTGGACAATGTGGGCTTCACAGTTCCGGATGGAAAGATAGGAATCCTGCTGGGGCCAAACGGCGCGGGGAAATCCACCGTGATTAAGAGTATAGCGGGATTGCTGAAGTATAAGGGGAGCATTCGGATTCAGGGGCTCAATTCCAGGATGCTTGAGGCGAAGAAATGCTTCGCATATGTGCCGGAGCTGCCGTATATGTACGATGCGCTGACTGTCCGGGAACATATTGAATTCATCACGAGAGCCTATGGAGTGGAGTGTCCGGAAGAGGAGCTGAGACTGCTGTTTGACAGGTTTGAGCTGACAGATAAGCAGGATAAGCTGGGGAATGAGCTGTCAAAGGGGATGATGCAGAAGGTCAGCATCTGCTGTGCGCTGGTCATAAAGCCCAGGGTGATCCTTTTGGATGAGCCAATGGTAGGACTGGACCCCGCCGCCATCAAGGAGCTGAAAGCCGTGATACTGGATTTGCGGGAGAAAGGCTGTACCATACTGATCAGCACACATATGCTGGAGATGGTGCGGGAATTGTGGGATGTGACCTTTGTGATGGACAAAGGCCACATCCTGGGAACCTATGCAAAGGAAAATGTGGCCAATGAGGACCTGGAGGAGCTGTTCTTCTCCGTTACCGGCCAGAGTGCCGTGAAGGATAAAATGACCGCACACTCAGAGGAAGAGAAGCAGTATGGAACTGAGGAATCCGGGAAGGACGGGAGGTAGTCAGATGGGAGCGATCGGATATCTCTACCGCAGAATCTTCTGCAATCGTGTCAAAATGGCTTTTCGCAGACCGATAACATATTTTTATATTCTGCTCATCCTTTTCTATTTTACGGCGCTTCCAATGACCCTGCGCATGACGGTGGAGGAAATGGGGGCGGATTCCCCGGAGGGAATGATCACGGTGCTGACAGTGGCGGCATTCTGGGTGATTCCGGCCAATCTGATCGCCTATGCGAAGAGAAAGGGACTGCTATACAGGAACTGTGACGTTCATTTCCTCTTTCCGGCGCCGGTGAATCCCAAAATGGTACTTCTGTATGCGCATCTGAAGACGCTGACGGGACAGATTCTGCTGAACTCGTTTGTGATTATCTGCGGCGCGCTGATGTTCCGGGTGGAAGCCTGGCGTCTGGCAGTGTACTTTTTCTTCTCCATGATACTGGAAAACCTGCTGGAGGCAAGTATCATGATACTGATTTACGGATCCGAAAGAATGGGGGAGAGGCAGCGCGGTATTGTGGTAAAGGCGGCTTACGGACTTGTGGGAATTCTGGTTCTGATGGGGATTTACGCTTATGTTCAGGAGGGACTGAGCATGAGGACCGTGACGAACTATCTGCACAGCGATATGATTCAGATGGTACCGCTGATCGGATGGTATATTGCCGTTCTGCACCTGCTGTTTACAGGGGCGACCGCAGTGAATGTGGCGGGCACATGCTGTTATATGATTCTGACGGCCGGGGCGGTGACGGCGGCATGGCGGATGAAATGTACGGGAACCTTCTATGAAGACGCCATGAAATTTGCCGAGGATTACGAGGAGGTCGTGAGAAGCCGGAGACAGGGAGACAGCCAGAAGCGTCTGGGCAAAAGGCAGAAATTCGGAAAGGCCAGGGTGAACTGGAAAGGAAAGGGTGCCAGAGCGCTGTTCTACAGACAACTGCTGGAATATAAGAAGAGCAGATACTTTATCTTTGACATGGGGACGGTGATGGCCATTCTGGCCGGAGGCGGAATTGCCTGGCTTTACACCCGTGAAGGAGGGTTCGGATCTCTGGACGCCTTCACACCCTTTATGATACCGGCGGTTTCCTCCTATCTGATTTTTATCTTCACCGCAGTCAACGGGAAATGGGCAAAGGAGCTTCGCTCTCCCTATACCTACATGATTCCGGATACGGCGTTTAGGAAATTGCTGAACGCCACGGCAATGCAGCATGTGCAGAGCCTGGTTAACGGATGCCTGATTGCGATACCGGGAGCGATTGCCATGGGTATGGAACCTGCCGTGACAGTGCTGTGCATCCTGTTTTATGTGATATTTTCAGCCAATAAACTGTATGCGCTGGCTGTGGCGGAGGCTGTCTGCGGCAATACTTTGGGAACGATGGGGAAACAGCTGCTGCAGATGCTGATTCAGGGAGCCGCCATCTGTATGGCAGTGCTTGGAGGCATATTGGGAATGGTGGCCGGAGGAGTACTGACGGCGTATCTGCTCATGGATCTCTTTCTGGTGCTTTTCACCCTCATTTTCATGGTGATCGCGGCACTGAACTTTTACAATATGGAAGCTGTGTGAGCAGGTGGGGGGACATCTCCGAAGCTATGGCGTCTTTCCGGTATCCCGCAGATAATTGACATAGCTGATGGCAGCGTCACAGGATTTCGAATCCAGACACAGAAGCACATTTGTAATACCGCGTATTGTGTAATCGGTAGTGATATAATCGTCAAGCTGCTCAGGCGGACAGCGGTAGTCGGTACGTCCAAGGAGATAATCGGTAGTGACCTGGAAAAAGTCGGCCAGCTTGCACAATGTGGCCAGATCCGGGGCGTGCACATTGTTTTCATAATTTGAAATTGTTCCTATGGACATATTCAGGAGAGAGGCCAGTTCCTTCTGGCCCAGCTCTCTTTCCTTTCGCAGCTGTGAAAGTATTTTTCCGACATTTCTCATGCCTGTATCTCCTTACCTCATATGCATAAGAGATGCTTCTATAATCAGTCTCTTTAACTTTGGTGATTTTATTCTACATAATTTCAGAATTTCTAAAATACGATTTCAGGAAACCAATAAATTATGTGATATATTTCAGGAAAGGTAAAACAGGAAAAGGATAGACGAAAAGGCAATTTCGGTGTATGATTATATTATTGTGAGAGCTTGTGGGACATTTATAAGGAGGGGTATTATGGCGTGGAATCTGGATGCCGACAGACCGATTTATGCACAGCTGGTGGAAAAGCTGCAGCTGAGAATTATTACCGGTTATTATCCGCCGGGAGGGAAGCTTCCCAGTGTCAGAGAGCTGGCCGCCGAAGCGGCGGTGAATCCCAATACCATGCAGAAAGCATTTGCGGAGCTGGAAGGCAGCGGTCTGATTATCACACAGAGTACCAACGGCAGATCCGTGACGGAAGACGGGGGACTGATCAGGCACAGCAGAGTTATGCTGGCCAGAAAGCATGCGGACATCTTCCTGGCCGGAATGCGTGATTTGGGATATACGGAGCAGGAGGCGACAGCCTTTCTGAGCGACAGGAATGGAGGGACAGTCGGTGAATGAATTAATTGAGATTGTGGGACTGACAAAGGCTTATAATGGCAACAGTATTGCGGTGAATAATGTTTCGCTTACTCTGCCGAAAGGGAAAATCATAGGGCTTCTTGGGCCTAACGGCAGCGGTAAGACCACATTGATTAAGATGATTAACGGTCTCCTGACACCCACTCAGGGATGGATTCGGATCAACGGACAGCCGGTGGGGGTTGAGACCAAAGCCAGAGTGGCATATCTGCCTGAC
>JAAWLQ010000336.1 GCA_022797995.1 Lachnospiraceae bacterium | reverse complement strand
ATGGAGCGTTATTTCAACACAGAAGGATGCTGCAGACCGGGGATTCATTATATGGTGAGACTTGATGACAGGGTGGATGAGATAAAGCGGCTGTACGTGGACCGGGGGAAATATTTTGTCATCAATCGTGGAAGACAGTATGGAAAAACCACAACGCTCAGAGCATTGGCGGAATATTTGAAGGATGACTATACGGTTCTGCCTATGGACTTCCAGGCCCTTGGGTCGGATTGCTTTGTGGACGGCCCCACCTTTGTATTGTCCTTTATCGATTATCTGGAAGAAATCTTCTCCGGGAGAGAAGAACTGCGGAATGCGGTGAGCGAGGAAGCCTACCGGAACCTGATCGCACTGAGAGATCAGAAAAGGCTTGGAATTGACAAGCTGTTCCGGTGTCTCAGTGGCCTGTGCCGGACTGCGGAAAAGCCCATGGTCTTGATAATAGATGAAGTAGACAGCGCGTCAAATAATCAGGTATTTATTGATTTCCTGGCACAGCTGAGACGCTATTACCTGGACAGGGATATCAGTCCTACCTTTCAATCGGTGATACTGGCAGGGGTGTACGACATTAAAAATCTGAAGCTGAAAATACGTCCGGATGATGAGCATCAGTACAACAGTCCGTGGAACATCGCGGCGGAATTCAATGTTGAAATGGACCTTGCCTCCACTCAGATCAGGGATATGCTTGAGGAATATGAGTCGGATCACCGGACAGGAATGGATACCGCTGCAGTGGCTGAGGAGATTTACCAATATACATCTGGCTATCCGTATCTGGTGTCTGCAATCTGTAAGATACTGGATGAACGTCTACCTGAAAATGGGGGTTATGCGGATAAGAAGAATATCTGGTCGAAGGAAGGAATTGCGGAAGCAGTAGCAGAGATTTTGAAAGCAAAGATTCCCTTATTTGACAGCATGATACGACAGCTGGATTCATATCCGGAGCTGAAGGATGTGCTGGAACAAATTCTGTATGAAGGGCAGAGGTTATCGTTTAGTCTTGGGATTAAATCTGTCAGCCTGGGGACTATGTTCGGATTCCTGAAAGAAAAAGACGGACAGATAGTTGTTGCAAACCGTATCTTTGAGATGTACTTATTGAACCTGTTTACGTCTGAGGAATCTATTCGAAGCGATGCATACAAACGGGGACAGAGCGACAGGAATCAGTTTATCCGAGATGGCAGGCTTGATATGGAGCATGTGCTTGAGAAATTCGTGGAATATTTCCAGGAAATTTATGGCGATAACGATGAGAAATTCATCGAAAAATATGGACGGAAATTCTTCCTGCTGTACTTGAAGCCTATCATCAACGGCACAGGGAATTATTACCTGGAAGCCCAAACCCGGGATGCGGGGCGGACGGATGTGGTGGTGGATTACCGGGGCGAGCAGTTCGTGGTGGAGATGAAGATTTGGCGCGGGAACGAGTACAATGAGAGAGGGGAAAGGCAGCTTGTGGAGTATCTGGAGTATTTCCGCCAGAAGAAAGGATATATGCTCAGCTTCAACTTTAATAAGAAGAAGGATATTGGCGTAAGGACTATTATGCTGGGAGATAGGGTTATTGTGGAGGCAGTGGTTTGAAAGCGGGAAGGCTGAAATGGGAAAGTCTGAACCCCAAAGGCTGAATATTTAGTTGGTTAGAATTTGTGTGTATTAAAAAAGCACTTCTCCGATTTCCCCCAGAGCGCAATTCATGCTTGTCTCCCCGGTATAAACTGTGATAAAATAGTACTATTCCCGGCAAAACCAAAACAGCCGGAGTAAAGAAAGGTGGTTTTCAAATGGGAAAGGCAAAGGTTTATTTCACGAAGGAGATTACACCCCAGGCCATGATTAAAATGTACGAGGCCATGGGGGTGGAACTGCAGGGGAGGATCGCGGTAAAGCTTCATTCCGGCGAGGTAGGGAATCAGAATTTCCTGCGTCCGGATTTTATGAAGCCGGTGATTGACCGGGTGAAGGGAACGATTGTGGAGTGCAACACCGCGTACGAAGGAAAGAGAAATACCACGGAGGCGCATCGGGAGACTATGAAGCTTCACGGATGGACGGATATCGCGGAAGTGGATATTCTGGACGCGGAAGGGGAGATCGAGCTTTCCATGCCGGAGGGGCAGAAGATTCAGAAGAACTATGTGGGAAAGAATATCGAGAATTATGATTCCATGCTGGTGCTGTCCCATTTCAAGGGACATCCCATGGGAGGATTCGGCGGAGCGCTGAAAAATATTTCCATCGGTCTGGCTTCCTCTCACGGCAAGGCATATATCCATGGCGTGGGAAATGTGAATAATTTCTGGAATTCAGATCATGATTCTTTCCTGGAATCCATGGCAGATGCCAGCAAATCCATTATGGATATGTTCGGAGACAAAATCGTATTTATCAATGTGATGAAGAATATGTCCGTGGACTGCGACTGCTGTGCTGTTGCCGAGGACCCGGCCATGGGGGATATCGGTATTCTGGCATCTCTGGACCCGGTGGCACTGGACCAGGCCTGTCTTGATCTGGTGTACGCGTCAAAGGACCCTGGCAGAGATCATCTGCTGGAGAGAATTGAGTCCAGAAACGGTGTTCATACGGTGGAGGCCGCCGAGAAAATCGGTGTGGGCAGCCGGGAGTATGAGCTGACAGAGATATAAAATAAGCCTTGGTAGTCGGGGCAAAAGGGCGGCAGCCTTTCGTGAAAATGAGTAGAGTAAGTGTAACAGTTCAGCGCCCTGTCTGATCTGTTGCGAGTAAGATACAGGATATGGGATACCTGCTTTTCCGGGAATTCCATATCCTGTATCTTTTATGGGGCAGTCCCTGTACAATCCGTCAGTTCCACTTTGCGGAGGACATGTATTTCTCTTCACAGTATTTGCAGCGGTATATTTCTCTTTCGGCGTCCGCCAGATAGAAAATGTGGGGCAGCTCCTGTTCTATGGAGGTAATGCATCTGGGATTGTGACATTTGATGACATTTTTAATCTGCTTCGGCAGGGCAAGTTCTTTCTTCTCCACGATTTCTCCGTTTTTAATCACATTGACAGTGATATTGTGATCGATGAAGGCAAGCACATCCAGATCAAGCATGTCGATATCGCATTCCACTTTCAGAATATCTTTCTTTTCCATTTTATCGCTTCGGGCATTTTTGATGATGGCCACGGTGCAGTCCAGCTTATCCAGCTGGAGATGTTCGTAAATATCCAGGCTGCGCCCGGCCTTGATATGATCCAGCACGAAGCCTTCTTCTATTTTTCCAACGTTCAGCATATATTTTTCTTCCTTTCTATTGCAATCTGTTTTTACAAATTTACGGTACCAGCTCCAGCAGTGTCAATATCAGCGCCATACGGACATAAACGCCGTATTTGGCCTGTCTGAAATACACCGCTCTGGGGTCGGAGTCCACTTCCACCGAGATTTCGTTGACTCTGGGCAAGGGATGGAGTACCAGCATGTCCTTTTTGGCAAGGCTCATTTTGTCAGCATTCAGAATATAGAAATCTTTTAAGCGAACATAATCTTCTTCGTTGAAGAAGCGCTCCTTCTGGACTCGAGTCATATACAGCAAGTCCAGCTGGGGCATTACGTTTTCCAGCCGGATGACTTCCTGGAAGGGGATCTCCTTTTCTTTCAGCATATCCGTGATATAGTCAGGCACCCGCAGCTCCTCCGGAGAGATGAAGACGAAGCGGATATTCTCATAGCGAATCAGTGCATTGATCAGGGAGTGCACGGTTCGGCCGAATTTCAGGTCGCCGCACAGTCCGATGGTGAAATCCCCCAGCCGTCCTTTCAGACTGCGGATGGTCAGCAGGTCCGTCAGAGTCTGGGTGGGGTGCTGATGGCCGCCGTCGCCGGCATTGATGACGGGAATGCCGGATTTTTCTGCGGCTACCATGGGAGCACCCTCCTTCGGATGACGCATGGCGCAGATATCCGCATAGCCTGAGATGACGCGGATGGTGTCGGACACGCTTTCTCCTTTGGCGGCGGAAGAGGAAGTTGCGTCGGCGAAGCCGATGACTCTGCCGCCCAGCCTTGTCATGGCCGACTCAAAGCTCAGGCGCGTGCGTGTGCTGGGCTCGTAAAAGCAGGTGGCCAGAATTCTGCTGTCACAGGTATGGGCGTATTTGGCCGGATGGTTTTCAATGTCATTTGCCAGGTCGAAGAGCCGGTCGAGCTCTTCGGTGGTGAAATCAAGGGGACTCATCAAATGTCTCATAGCTTTCATTTTCCTCTTTTCTGCGCTGTCATTTATGGACGGGGCTTATGCCACAGCGCGGACACAGGCACCCGAAAAAGGAGTCGAAGAGAAAAACTCTTCGACTCCTGCTTATGACTGATACGATAATAATTCTTCCACCGGTTTTCTTCTGGGAGCCACGGGGGATTCATCGGGATATCCAATGGGAATCAGAGCCACCAGCTCTCTGTCTTCCGGGAGCTCCAGCAGCTTTGAGGCGTCCTCCTCGTCGAACAGGCCCATGATAACGGTGCCAAGTCCCTGTTCATATGCGGCGAGACAAAATGCTTCGCCCGCTGCGCCGGCGTCATACATTTGCCATCTGTCTCCTTTGGGAGTGGAGAAAGAACCGTCTCTCTCATAACCACTGCGACCTTTGATCATGGTGACGGCGATTACCATTGGGGCATTTTCCATAATTCTGCCATTGCCCGGATAGAGAGAGGTGCATTTTGCCAGCGCGGCTTTCTTCTCCCCTTCCACGGCAATATAACGAACAATCTGCGTATGCTTCCAGCTGGGGGCATAGGAAGCCGTCTCCACAATCTGGGCAAGCAGCTCATGGGAAACAGGCTGGTTCGTAAATTTACGAATACTTCTGCGGCCTTTGATACATTCGTTTGCTGTCATC
>JAAWLQ010000335.1 GCA_022797995.1 Lachnospiraceae bacterium | reverse complement strand
CAGCCAGTCACGGCAGAATCCTCTCCAATACTGGAACCACTCCAGATCTGTTCCGGGCTCACAGAAGAATTCCAGTTCCATCTGCTCGAATTCGCGGGTCCGGAACGTGAAATTCCCGGGGGTAATCTCGTTGCGGAAGGACTTGCCGATCTGCCCTATGCCGAAAGGAATCTTCTTCCTGGAAGTCCTCTGGACATTTTTGAAATTCACAAAAATTCCCTGGGCAGTCTCAGGCCGAAGGTACACCACACTCTTCGCATCTTCCGTGACGCCCTGGAAGGTTTTGAACATCAGATTAAACTGACGGATATCTGTAAAATTATGCTTTCCGCAGCTGGGACAGGGGATATTATGCTCCTCCACAAATTCCTTCATCTGCTCCTGGCTCCAGGCATCCACGCTCTCCCTGAGCTCTATGCCCTGCTCCCCGCAGAAATCCTCGATGAGCTTATCTGCCCGGAAGCGCTCATGGCATTCCTTACAGTCCATCAGAGGATCGGAAAAACCGCCCAGATGCCCGCTGGCCACCCAGGTCTGGGGATTCATCAGTATGGCACAGTCCACACCCACATTGTAGGGGCTTTCCTGAATAAACTTCTGCCACCAGGCCTTCTTCACATTGTTCTTCAGTTCCACGCCCAGATTGCCGTAATCCCAGGTATTGGCAAGGCCTCCGTAAATCTCGGAACCGGGATAGATAAACCCTCTTGCCTTTGCCAGTGCCACTATTTTCTCCATTGTCTTTTCCATTTCAGCTGCCCCTTTCTCTTCACACTTATTTCAGCAGAATATATACCGGTCCCTCTTCCTGAGACGGCCTTATGCTTCCATCCGCATTTACCGACGCACCCTCGCTGATATATTCCACCCTGCCCGGGCAGTAAATATCCGCCTTCATATCGGTGATCAACACCTTCTCCGCCGCGTCCCACGTGGTGCGAACCGATCCGTCTTTCACGCTTATCATGGACACATCCCCGGTGCCGGTGTCAAAGCCGTTTGTCTCAGCGTCCTTTACAGTGCCGAAGAAAAATGTCTCTCCCATGTAATCCGAACAGGTCTCCCAGCCGTCAAAACGGTAGACCACCGTCACCCTGCCTCCTTCCAGAGGCTCCACTTTTTCGATGGTCACGGCTGCTTCCTTTCCCTTTTCCGCATTGTACGCCGCCGCTTCCTGCTCTGCCATGGCAGCCAGCTCCGCGGCATTATAATATGCCTTCTCGAATTCTCCGATCTGCCATACCGTAACTTCACCGTTCTTTCCTACGGAAACCGTGGGTTTATCCACCACGTCCGGCACTTTCGTTTCACCGCACCCGCTCAGGAATACAATACACAGACAAATAATTACCGTAAACTTTCCAACTCTTTTCATAATCTGCCCCAACTCTCTGAAATTCTTTAGTCATTGTATCAGAAAGATTTCATTTTTTCAACACAGAGTTTGCAGAACTTCAAGACTTTTGAATTTATGTCCCGCAAATCGCTTCATATAATATGCCGCCACCCTTTCCAGCTGCTCCAGAACCGACTCCGTCACAGTGAAGGTGTAAAGCTTTTCCACGGGACTTAAAGCTATGTACCGCAACGCGTAAACCGTGGATTCCTCCAGGCGTATATTCTCCGGCAGCTGCGAAGATCCCGCCGAAAAATCCACCGGAAATTCTCCGTTTACCGCCATGGCCTTGCACTCGAACACACAGCGCACCAGGGGATTCGGGAGAGATGCCGCTCCCAGAGCCCGGAGCGACTGATACAGGAGCTTCAGCATTTCTCTCTCGTCGTTATTCTCCCTTGTGAGGTAATCCGCCACTTCGGCAAAATACATACCGTAACAGGCGCCGATGTAATCCCTTCGAAGCTCTTCAAAATAATTCTGAATATCCGCTTCGGCAAGTGTGTATGAATTCTTCCCCTCGTAAAGCTTAAAGCAGCCGAAGGAAAAAGGATTGGTGGCCGCCGCCAGACGGCTGCCGGAACGTCTGGCGCCTCTGGCGAAGGCCGTTATCTTACCTCTCTCTCTGGTCAGCAGGCTGATATGTCTGTCGTACTCCCCCACAGGAGCCTGCTTCAAAATGATGCCCGTTACCAATATATATTCCTGCATGACCGTCTTCTCCCGCAATCCCCGCCGGATCTGCATCCTCTCTGTAGCCGGACACAAAAGACAGGTAATCTTCTATTCTGCCGCTGCTTTCAAATTGCTTCCAGTATTTCTCTTCCATTCTGCATCCTCCGTATATAAAAAGATATATTTAGAGTCTGCATTTTCAGCTTTTATATTCGCTTTCAGGTACTGGAAATATCTTTCGGATTATAGCCGAAATTTTTCAGAAGATATTCGCTGTCACGCCAGTCTTTTTTAACCTTCACAAAAAGCTTCAGGTTCACCCGGGTCTCCATCATTTCCTCAATCTCTCTCCGGGCCGCGGAGCCGATTCTCTTCAGCATCTGTCCTCCCTTACCGATGATGATTCCCTTGTGGGTCTCTCTCTCACAGGTGATAACCGCCTCGATATGACATATCCTGTCGAACTCCTTCATACTTTCAATACTCACGGCGATTCCGTGAGGGACTTCCTCTTCCAGCAGGCGGAGTGCCTTCTCTCTGATCAGTTCCGCCACAATCTGACGCATCGGCTGGTCCGTAACCGTATCTTCGTCGTAAAGCGCGGGACCATAGGGCAGGTATCGCAGAATACATCCCACCAGCTCATCCACATTGTTCCCCTTCAGAGCCGATACCGGCACAATCTCCGCGAAATCCAGTTCCCTCCGGTAACTGTCAATAAAGGAAAAAACCTCCTCCCTTTTCACAGTATCCGTCTTATTGATCACGAGAATGACGGGAACCTTCACCTTTTTCAGCACTTCGATGATATGGCGGTCTCCCGCGCCGATATAGTTCGAGGGCTCCACCAGCCACAGAACCACATCGACTCCCTCCAGGGTGTGCTCGGCCACATTCACCATATAATCGCCCAGCTTATTCTTCGCCCTGTGGATTCCCGGCGTGTCCACAAATACAATCTGTCCCTCCTCCAGCGTCAGCACGGTCCGTATCCGGTTCCGGGTGGTCTGGGGCTTGTCGGAGGTAATCGCTATCTTCTGTCCTATCAGACGGTTCATCAGCGTGGATTTCCCCACGTTCGGCCTTCCCACCAGAGTGACAAACCCTGATTTATATGACTTATTCTCCATGTTCTCCCTTTTCCGCAGTTCTGTCTGCTTCCTCCGCTGTCCTTACATAATTCCCTCTTTCCGGTCCGTCATTTCTCTGAACCGGCATATTCTGCTGATATCCCCGGGGAGCAGGCGCAGGATTACGAAGCTGTTCTTCCAGCTTTCTGCGTCTCTTTCTGTGCTGCTTTCGCACAAGTACCACCAGGACGGCTATGAGAATCCCCCAGATGATCAGATAGGGAATATTCACAAGGAACCAGACGGAAAAGTCCGTCAGACCGTCCCGGATATTTTCCACGCTCTGCAGAAATCCTTCGGAAATCCGCTGCCAGACTGTGGGTTCCGCTTCCGGCGTCAGGTCTTTCACCTCCGAAATACTCATATGTACCGTGCTGTAATCCACCAGATTGTCGATGGTACGCAGCTGAGACTCCATGCTTTCCAGCTGATAGCGCACCTCTGACAGCCGCTGTTCCAAAGTGATAATATCCTCCACGGTCTCCGCCCTGTCCAGGAACTCCAGCAGTCTGGTCTGCTCTGTGCGAAGTGTGTTCCTGCGGCTCTCCATATCCACATAGGACAGGGTCACGTCATCTGTGCTGACACTGCGCCTGACGATATTCCCCGCTTCGGCCACATCCTCCAGAAAGATGTCCGTTTTTTCACTGGGAATCCGCACTGTCATATTGGAGCTTCGCATTCCCCGACTGTCGGAATATCTGCTGCCGTTATAGGTATCCATGCTCTCCACATAACCGCCCAGCTCCCGGACCCGGATTTCCAGAGCACTCATCAGCTCTTCAAATTCCCTGGTCTCTATATCCAGGTCCACTTCCCGAATGATTTTACGGTCGTCCTGTATCCCTGCGCCGTCATTGGTCACCGCATCGGCTTCTTCCATGAGCTTACTGTCGGAATAGTTGCTGCCGCCCATATCATAGCTCCCGTTCTCAGGAGCCATATCCGTCCGCATGCTCACCGCCGTCTGCGCTCCGTCAGAAGCCCCGCAGCCCGTACACAACAGCGCCGCCAGCAAAAATATTGACAATCCTCCCCATTTTCCGCTTTTTTTCATAATACTCCCTTTTCCTTTCCCGGCCAGTGAGCCGATACAGTCTCCTGAAATCAATGGCATAAATCCGCTTCTGACCTATAAAACGAAATTTACTAGAAAAGGTTCTCAATTTTCATAAACTGATCCGCTTCCGCCTTTATTTTCTGCTCACTTCCCACCACACAGAGGCAGTCATCCTCCATAAAGGCCCGGATATACTCTGCAAGTCCCCGAATATTCTCCGGCTGTGCGGCAATAATTTCATCCCTTTCCTGCTGAAGCATCTCAATGGTAATTCCCCGCATATAGGCTTCCCTGGAACGTCTGCCTCTGGCCGACGCAGTCAGCGGTATATCCAGCTGGCTGAAGGTGCCGATGATATACTGTGTCATGGTCCGCTCGTCCGCATCGTAATTGGCAATGAAATCCGCCGCATCCTCGTACACGTCGATGGTCTGTCCCAGATTGGGATCCCGGTAAGACACAAAGTAACAGTCTCCCTGTCTCCCGAACCCGCACATACAGCCGTAGGCGCCTCCCTTTACACGGATATTCGTCCACAGATATTCATAGCCCATCATCACGCCAAGCACGCTCAGAGCTCCCTTATAGGGCAGTCCCTTTTTCAGGAAATTCCCGGCACGGCAGACATACTGTACCTGTCCCGAAGTCATGAAGCCCTCGTT
>JAAWLQ010000334.1 GCA_022797995.1 Lachnospiraceae bacterium | reverse complement strand
TTCTCATCATAGCGGAGGAACCAGGAGCCTGAACCTTCCCAAAAATGAAATGAATCAACCGTGTATCCGATAATCCAATATACTGAGACGAAATGACCGGCAAAAGGGTTGACAAAGAGAAAGTCAAAGCAGCACCTGCAAAATAAACTTGCTGTCTTTGACAGAAAAATTGCACATTCCCCCGTATTTATCCACAATAGCGCAGATACTCCGCACCCCAAGCCCGTGTCCCGGACTGTCCGCAATGGGAATTCCATTTTCAAAGACTATATTCTCGTCACAGGAATTTTTAATCTGCAGATAGAGTCTCTCTTTTCTCCTGTCTACATAAACTTCTATGGCTCCGGATAATCCCTTTTCCATCCGCTTCCTGCAGGCATGCAGCGCATTTTCCAGCGCGTTGGACAACAGTACGCACAGATCGCTTTCGGCCACAGGTATGGTCTGGGGAATCCCCGCCCTGACTGTCATCGGAATGCCAAGGTTCCCGGCTCTTCCGGCAAAAGAGGAAAAAACCAGATTTGCCACTTCGTTTTCACAGAATACCGTGATGTGATTTGATTCAATTTCCGAGCATACTTCTTTCATATAGGCCTGCGCCTGCCCCAGCAGCCCATTTTCGATACAGGAAGATAGGTACTGAATATGATGACGCAGATCATGGCGATAGATACTGGTTTTCCGCCAGGATTCACGCAGCGCTTCAATCTCGCGGACAGCCTGCGTGACCTGTATATTCAAGCTGTTCTGCGTCTGTTCCAGCCGGCCGCGCACCCGTTCCTCCTCCGCCATATGAAATACAAACACAAGATATGCCACGCTGCATACAAAGGGCATAAACTCCACCACCACCAGTCCGCCTTTCAGAAGCATGTCCGTATAAATACGTGTCAGGTAATCAAAACCATAATACAATGCCGGAACCAGCCCGAACTGGCATTGTACAGGTATTGCACAATTTGAAATAGCACGAACCGACGGGGAGAGATACCGCAATAATATCAGCAATATCGGCAGTGTGACAATCAGCTCAACCGCATTCTGCATCACCCTTCCCCCTGAAAATATTGTGATAGCCAGCAGTGCCAGCCATCGGCGGATCTGGCAGCACAGATAGGCCGTCAATACGGATATCATCGGCCAGAGAAATTTCTTTTCAAGCACACAGAGCACAACAGCCAGCGGTACATGTGTGATAACCGGGTAAATAAGCTCGATCATGTCCGGGCTGACCCAGAAATAGATAATTCCCTGAAAAATCAGAATGACAGCCATACACGCCACTATCACCAACCTCTTTTGCCGTATCCGGAAACTATTACAGAAGGATACGGACAAAATCATGCCAAACACACCCACAGCCCCCAAATTGATCAATCGTATGTAATTCATAATAGAAACGCCTGCTTTCTGTAAAACACATATTCCAGATAAAGATTTTTAATCTCTGAGCATTTCCCATGAGGAATCGGAATCTTTTCCAGATTATCCAGTATGATTGCCTTGTAGGAAATGCTCCTGATGTACTCCATATTGATCAGGAAAGAACGGTGAGGCCGCAGAAATCCGCCGTACTTTGCCAATCCGCTGCTCAGTTCGTCCAGACTTCCGATACTTTCGTGCTTTATTCCGTCTTCCATATGAAATACCAGCGTACGTCCGATTACTTCGCAGTATACCAGTTTTCTCAGAAGAATCCGTGTAATGCCGTTTTTACAGCGCAGAATCAGACTGTCCTGTCTCTCCTTCTCCCACTCGGAAAGGGCGGAATCCATCAGCCTGCGGAAGGCTTCCTCCCTTATGGGCTTCACATAATAGAAAAACGCGTTGACTGTATAGGATTCCACTGCAAATTCGGAAGAGGATGTGAGGAAAATGATTTTTATGGTATGGTCATATTGTCGGATTTCCCTTGCCGCATTCATTCCGTTCTGACCAGGCATGATCACATCCAAAAACAGAATATCGAAATGCTCTCCCTTTTCAATTTCCGCCAGCAGTTCCAGAGGACTGTAAAAGACCGTACATGCAATTTCCCGATTCTGCTCTCTGCAATATTGATCAAATAAGGTTTTCATTTCATGAATCGTCGTGAGATCGTCATCACAGAATGCCGCTTTTATCCTGCCGCAGCCCTTGTCTCTCCACATTCTCTTCGCATCCTTTCCCGCCCGGTCCGCCGTCGCCGTCTTTCACACAAAAAGAGACAACAGCAAACCGCATACTTCACTGTTGGTATATGGCGATAGTTCTTGACATAGCATCCGGCTCTCATTACAATAAAAATGTCCTGCTGTCCGGGTGATTGTTTTTGATATTTCTACTATAATGGAAAGAAGGTCTGAGAAAACGTCACCGGCGCAGACGGTATCTGAAACTGCGCGAATGGTAATCTCCTCCGGGAAGAATACCTGAAAATTTTTGGCTGAAAATTTTTGAATGGAGTACATATTATATATGAAAATACAACGATTGCTTGTCGCGGCATCAGCTGCCATGTTCCTACTGTCAAATGGTCCGGCCGTCAGGGCTGAAGACACATTGTCCGGAGATTCGGAAACGCCCGACAATGTCCCGGCACAGGAGATATCCTCCGTGGAAGCCCTGGAACCGGATGAGACAGTTCCGGACGAAGCGCCCATGTTCAGCGCCTGGATAGAGCTTTCCCCCCAGGGTTATACAACGGTGGGTACTATTATGGAATCCCTGCCCGATACTTGTCTTGTTCAGCCTTTGTACTCTCTGGATGGGGAATCCTGGCAGACATGTAAAATGACATGGAACGATCTGTGGGGCACCGGACTTTCGGAAGATTTTGAAATTTCACAGACAAATACCTGTCTGTACAGCTTCGATGAACCCCTGGCCTCTTATCTGGCCGGAAAGCTGGATCGCTTTTATCTGAAGCTGCAGATCACGCTGGAAAGCGGAATTACCTATGAAACCCAGTCTGCGGTTATCGATCGGGGCGTCCCACAGCCGTTGCCGGAAGAATTCAGCCCTGTGGCTGATTTCATTCCCGCCATGCGAGTCCGTCAGTGGAGACCGTTCGTAAGTTACGGTCAATACCAGCTCACCGTAAGCGCCAATATGACGCCGGAAGATATAGCCGCCCTTCTGCCGGATATGCTTCCGGTTGAGATTCAGATTTATCAGGGAATTCAGCCTGTCACAGATGCAACCGTGAATTGCCCTGTCACCTGGAAGCCTCTGGCCCTGTCACAGCTTGTTTCGGGAGAAAGTGTGGTCATCGAAGATGCGGCGGAGGAAATCATTGTTCCCGCAGGGACTCTGCTGAGTACGCCGAACGGTATCTATCAGCTGAAGGACTCCCTGGGCATGGACCATGACGAAATCCGGCTGGTTCTGAATGTGGTTGCAGAAAATGCAGAGCCCATAGGGGTGCTGTCAGGTTATTTTAAAGGCCTGGAAATCTCTTTTGGCCTGAAACCCACCGGTGCCACAGCCATCCGGGTCTATACCCTCTCAGAGGGCAAGTCGTCCTGGACGGAAGTCCCCGATGCTCTGCTTCCGGCAGTGGTTAATGCCCCATCCTCCACCGCCGACAGCCTCTTTACCTTTGTATTATCAGAAGAACAGGAACCCTATCGCTCCTATCTGGCCGCAGAAAACGCAGGCGACGAAGCTGTGCCTTTCCTGGTAGGCCTGAAAATTGAAGGCGGCGTATATGACGGCCGGCAGCTGATTCTGGCATGGCCGGACACTTATAAAATTCCTTTACAGCCGCCGACTATCAGCGGTTTAGGCGGAAATGAGGGCAACGCCGGCTCGGACAATAAAAGTGACAGTACATTGGAAGGGCAGAGACCGGACCTGCCCCAGAATCAGGAAGACGGATCAGATGCGCAGGCGCCGGTGACGTCCCCTGAACCAGATGACAGACAGAACGCTCAGGCACCGGCAGCGTCTCCTGAACCAGATGGCGGACAGGATGCGCAGACACCGGCGGCGTCCCTTGAATCAGATGATAGACAGGACGCGCAGGCACCGGCGGTGTCCCCTGAATCAGATGACGGACAGAACGCGCAGGCACCGGCGGCGTTCCCTGAATCAGATGACGGACAGAACGCTCAGGGACCGGAGACGTCCTCTGAATCAGATGACAGACAGGACGCTCAGGGACCGGAGACGTCTCCAAAACCAGATGACGGACAGGACGCTCAGGCGCCGGCGGCGTCTTCTGAACCAGATGTCGGACAAAACGCTCAGGAACCGGAGACGATGCAGAACCCTGCGGACAGAACGGACACGCGAGGAACGAACCCGGCGCAGAGCCTCGAAGGCAGAACAGACACACAGAAGACAGACCCGCCCCAGTCTCAGGAAGAGAGAGACAGTCAGCCAAAGCAGCTGGGGACCCTTAAGGATAAATCAGACAGACACACAGCCAGAAAAACGGATTCTCCCTCGCAGTCTTCCATGGATGAGTCCATACCGATCCTGATGGCCGGAACCGGCAGTCAGATCGCAGTACCTGTGGTCAATGCACAGAGCAGATCCCTGCCAGGCGAAGTAAACGCCCCTGAAACAGAGGGCAGCCTTCCCGGGCTTCTTCTCTCCGGAGCGGCGATACTTGCCCTTGGTGCCGGCATCCTCCTGGTGGCAGGCAAAGTATCTGCGGCAGATCAGATAAGGGCAGACAACAGGTCCGGCAAAGTTTCCGTGAAAATAATTCGCCGGTTATGCAGGCTTTTGAGCCTGAAGTAACATCCTGCACATTCCGGAACAGATACACCCGGATGGATTCCCCTTTCATATCCATCCGGGTGTATTTCTCTTCTCAGATAGCCTGCGGGAAATCCATGGAAAATGCGGTCCCCTTCCCCACAGTGGACCGGACGCGGATAGTGCCGCCCAGCTCCGTTACGATACTGTGAACGATATACAGCCCCAGCCCCACTCCGTCCCGGTCGGCG
>JAAWLQ010000333.1 GCA_022797995.1 Lachnospiraceae bacterium | reverse complement strand
GGCTATGAGTCGCCGGAAAGCTTTGCCAAAGCGTTTACCCGGTTTCATGGCGCAACGCCCGTTCAGGCAAAGCGAAAGGGTACAAAACTTCATTTGTTTCAACCGCTTGTGATAAAAATTATAATGGAAGGCGGTAGTATTATGGATTACAGAATTGAGCACAAAGAGAAACAACGTTTTATCGCACTGGTAAAAGCATTTCCGAATGAGATTGTCAATGATGACAGTGATCACAGTATTCCGGATTTCTGGACAGAATGCTATGAAAAGGATCTGATTGAACCGATGAAATTGCTTCGGCCGGCAGGGAAAAGAGATTTATACGGCCTGTGCAGTCCTGCCAGGAATAACGAGACGCATTTCAATTATGGAATCGGCGTTATGGTGGACGAGGACACGGACATTGCCGGATTGGAACATTTGACTGAAAAGGGGTATTCTGTCTGGGAAACGGAACCGGCAGATTATGCGGTATTTCAATGCTTTGGCTCTGACGGCGATTGTCTGGGGGAAACCTGGAGCAGGTTTTTCAAGGAATTTGTCCCGCAGACAGGGTATACGCAGACGGACGATACCGACTATGAAATCTACTTTGAACAGGGGGAGAAAGGGATGTTTTGTGAGTTATGGGTTCCGGTGAAGAAGAGTTGAGTGCAAAAGCAAGGAGCAGCTGACTAAGCAGCTGCTCCTTCTCTGTCTTTCGTGTATAACAGTTTTAAGAGAATCGGAGTGGAGATACTGGACACGATAATCAGCAGGATCACGGCCGTGAAATACTCCGGTGTGAGAAGTCCCACCGACAGCCCCTTTTGGGCCACAATAAGCGCCACTTCTCCTCTGGTCATCATACCCACGCCGATCTTGAGGCTGTCCTGAAAACCAAAGCGGCAGAGCTTCGCCATCAGGCCGCAGCCGATGATTTTGGTAATCAGTGCCACGACGACAAACCCGACAGAGAACAGCAGGAGTCCTGCGCTGACATTGTCGATGCTGGTCTTCAGGCCGATGCTGGCGAAGAATATGGGCCCGAAGATAATATAGGAGCTGACCTCCATCTTGCGGTCTATGTAGGAGGAGTCCTGGATGGAACAGAGAACGATGCCCGCCACATAGGCTCCGGTGATATCCGCGATTCCAAAGTATTTTTCCGCCGCATAGGCGAAGAAGAAACACAGTGCCAGACCCAGAATGGGGATTCTCTGGGTGTGGGGATAACGCTCATCGAGCTTTTTGAATATCTTATAGACGATGAAGCCCACTACCAGTGCCATGATAAAGAACAACACTGTGGAGAGGACCACGCTTCCGGGGTTGGATTCCGGATTCTTGAAGCCGATCACAAAGGTCAGCACGATGATACCGATGACATCGTCGATGATGGCGGCGCTTAAGATAGTAGTCCCCACCTTCCCCTTCAGCTTCCCCATCTCCTTCAGGGATTGCACCGTGATGCTGACGCTGGTGGCCGTCATGATGACGCCCATGAATACGGCTTTATAGAATTCCTCTGACGCCCAGGGGGCTGCGCCATAGAAGCCCATGTACAGAAGCGCTCCTCCCAGCAGAGGAACGAACACGCCGGAGCAGGCAATCAGGAGAGCCACAGGTCCGGTCTTCATCAGTTCCTTCAGATTCGTCTCCAGACCTGCGGAGAACATCAGCAGCACCACGCCGATTTCAGCCATGCGGGCCAGGAAATCCGACTGCTGCACCAGTCCCAATAAGCTTGGACCAATCAGGAGGCCTGCGATGATTTCTCCTACCACCTGAGGCGCCTTGCACTTCCGGGCCAGTATCCCGAAAAGCTTCGCGAAGACGATAATAATTGCCAGATCCTTGAAAATGCTGTATGTTTCCATAGTCTATTCACTCTTTTCTTATTATATTAAACTCTAACCAAAGAATGATTATAACACAAATTTTTCCTGTGTAAAGTGTAAAATAACCCCAAAGCAAAAGATTTCTGAGATTCCAGCTTTGGGAAAAACGCATGGTTAAAAACGCTTAAAACAGGCTGAAGGAGGGGGAATTATGGGAATCACTCCGGCCAGTCCTGAATCAACCCGGCGATTTCATCCAAATCAATTTTCAGCCGACCGTCAAAAAGAGCTAACTCTGCAGCGCCGGTCAGAGGATGGACGCAAGGCATATTATCATGCATGAAATCATAGGTGAGGAGAAGCTTCTTCTCGGGGTCGAGAATCCAGTATTCTCTGACGCCGGCATCGCTGTATTTCTGCAGCTTTTTGGTGCAGTCCTTTCTCCTGGTGGTCTGGGAGAGGATTTCCAGGATAAAATCGGGAGCTCCCATGACGCCCCAGCGCTTGATCTTGCTTTTATCACACAGGATGATGAGATCCGGCTGAACCATGGTTCTGTCATCGCAGTCCAGTCGGACATCAATGGGAGAGAGCAGCGGGATGCAGTCGCCGCTGTTTTTCTCGATAAAGGCATCCAGCCGTGAAAAAATTTTGCCTGCAATCCTCTGATGGACAAAACCCGGCGCCTCCAGCACATAAATCCTGCCGTCAATAAGCTCCACCCGCTGGTCCTTCGGCCAGGCATAGTAGTCTTCCACAGTGTATTCTCCCTGCTGTTTCTCATAGCCTGCATTATAGACAAAGGCCTTTTCCCGGATACAATCCCGTTCGGTTTCCTGTGAATCCCGCTCATAGCGATAGGTCACAGGAATATGGACATTCTCTGTCAGAGGAGATGTGCATTCCGGTGCCTGCCCCGGGTTCAATACCTTTTCGATAGCCTGTCTGGTGGCATATCGGGGATGGGCGGTCTCTCCGGTAAAAATTTTCTGCAATGTTCCCAGCGGAACTCCACTGTATTGGGACAATTGAGCCATAGTATATCCTTTTTCCTGTTTCAACCGTTTCATTTCCTCTAATGTCATATTGGGCTCCTTTCGGTGTGCTTTGCGGGTGATTTTTATTATTTTAACATATAACAAAGCGAAAAACAACCGATTTCCACTAAAATTTCAACCGTTTTAATTGCTTCGGCGTGAAGAAAATAATCCGAAAATAAAGAAACTAAAATAAACATTAAATAGTTTCTCTTCCTGTTGACCATTTTTATATGCAGTGATATAGTTCAAATATGAAATATTCATATATGTATTATTCATATACGATATATTTGAATCGGAAATTTATAGAAGCAGGGAGGTATTCATGTTAAAAAGAATCAGCATTGAGTTTGCCCACAATTTTTACCAGGCCTACAGCAACTGCTGCAAACCTATCTGCCGGGAACTGGGAATGACGCAGACAGCATTTGATATATTGATGTTTCTGGCCAACAATACGGATTACAATACGGCAAAGGACATTGTGGAGCTGCGGGGGCTGAAAGCAAATCTGGTGTCCGTGAATGTGGATCGTCTGGTGCGGGAAGGGTATCTGGTCAGAAGGGACTTTCCAGGGGACAGACGCAAGACTTCTCTCATATGCACCGAAAAGGCTCAGCCGGTCATTGATCGGGGGCGGGAGCTTCAGAACAGCTTTTTCGAAAAGATTTTTCAGGATGTGGACGAAGCATCCCGTGAGAATTTTTATCAGGTGATGCGGACTGTGGAACATAATCTCAGTACAATCATGCGCGCAGGAACCTGATTTTTTATGAAATGGAGGCGATTGAAATGGAATGGTTATTAACTCTGCTGGTCACTTTTTTTGCAGGTATGGGAGCAGGTCTGGGAACCGGCTTTGCCGGAATGAGCGCCGCGGCGGTGATCAGCCCAATGCTGATTACCTTTCTGGACATGGACCCCTATATGGCGGTGGGCATCGCCCTGTCCTCGGACGTGCTGGCCAGCGCGGTATCCGCCTATACTTATGGGAAAAATAAGAATCTGGATATCAAAAACGGCCTGATTATGATGGCAAGCGTGCTGACCTTCACTGTGGTTGGCAGTTACATTGCAAGCCTGGTGACACCTGCCACAATGGGGACATTTTCCGTGTTCATGACCTTTCTGCTGGGCATCAAATTTATCGTAAAGCCGGTGATGACCACGAAAGAATCTATGGGAGATATCCCTGCGAAAAAGCGTGCCCTGCAGTCTGTGATATGTGGCGTGATGATCGGTTTTATCTGCGGATTTGTAGGTGCGGGCGGCGGTATGATGATGCTTTTGATTCTCACAACGGTCCTGGGCTATGAGTTAAAGACAGCTGTGGGGACAAGCGTGTTCATCATGACTTTCACAGCGCTCACCGGGGCCGTATCTCATTTTGCCATAGGCAGTTTACCGGATTGGAAGGTGTGGGGATTGTGCGTACTGTTCACCTTCCTGTGGGCCAGAGTTGCCGCAGTTTTCGCCAATAAAGCCGCGCCGAAGACATTGAACCGGGCAACCGGAATCATTCTGGTGGTATTGGGCATAGTAATTATGCTGTTTACATTTTTGAAGTAAGTGAAGTACAGAAGTGCGGGCTTTCTTCTGTCAGCTCGAATTTCGTTTCAGGGATACCGGGTGCAGTACATTTATGATACATGGGAAATAACATTCAGGAACATGAAAGAGCTGAAAAAGAAAAAATAGCTGAAAAAGAAAATACACGAAAGGAGTCTCACATGAAAGAAGTCAAATCACCCAAAAAACCATTGATCTATTATTATGGTATCGCCATGTTGGTTATCTTCCTTTTCAACATGCTGGTTTCTCCACTGCTTATGAAGGGGCAGATTATAGAAGTAGACTACGGCACCTTCATGAAAATGACAGAGGAAAGAAATATAGGGAAAGTCCATATGGACAGCTCTGAAATCATTTTCACGGACAAGGAGAATACCCAGATCTACAACACGGGTATCATGTATGATCCCGCCCTGACCCAGCGTCTCTATGACGCCGGTGCTACCTTTACCAAAGACATAGAGCGGCCAACATCTCCATTGCTCAGCATCTTCCTGTCCGCCGTGCTGCCC
>JAAWLQ010000332.1 GCA_022797995.1 Lachnospiraceae bacterium | reverse complement strand
GATGCGCTGGCGATTCAGATATTCGGTAATGGTACAGCCGCTGTGGCGTTTGAAGACAGAGGTCAGGTAGGAGGGATGATAGCCGAATTTCTTTGCAATGCCGGCTACGGAGAGTGTGGTATCATAGTTGAGCTGCAGCCATTCCATGAGGTCGGCGATATTCATAGGAATGCTTTCCTTCTGCTGCATCAGGTGATGGCGGAAGAAGCATTCATTCGTCAGTTCCAGCAGCAGGGTACTTTGGGCATAGCTGCACTGTACAGCGGAGAGGCTGCCCAGACGTTTGGCCAGATCCAGGAGCTGTACGAACAGTACATTGACCCGGCTGTTGGCAGTAAGAGAGCCGGCCTCGGGAAGAATGTAACGGGGACGACTGCTTTCGTGGAAGAAAGCAGCTGTCTCCGTTTCTTCGTAGCGGGCTGCTTCTTTGGCATGAAAATAGAAATGGGTCCAGTAAAAAGACAGCGCTCCCTCGGTGGGACGGGTGCCGAAATGATATTCTTCCGGAAATAAAAGCACAAACTGTCCGGGAGTCAAATGGTAACTGCGGTCCCCTGACTGGATATGTAAAGTGCCCTTTGTCACGGATATCAATTCGTAGGAATCCATGATACGCTTTGGGTGCAGGAACTGATTCTCATTGGTGAGATTGCCCGCGGATGAGAAAATGACAGGCTGTGCGGCATCTGATACCAGATATAACATCTAAGATTTATCCACCTTTCCTTGAAAACTGTAGGTTGTGATTCTTTATGAAAATGATAACATAATTTTCAGGGCAAGACAATTCCCGGGATGCAGATATTTGCTTTTGTACACAATCCAATCCGCATCCCATTTCCGGAAAGCTTTTATATCGGGAATGACAGGTTTTGTCCTGTTCGGGAATACCGTCCGTGTGACATGCGATTGCATAAGCTGTGTAACAGTTCGACATTGTGCGATATGAAGTATGCATGCGGACGGAAGAAAAGCGGAGAAGAGGTAATAGAATGAGTAAAAAAGTGAGTGAAGTTGGAAGCAGCCAGGTGAAAATCTCAGATGCATTCTGGTCGCAGATGCAGGAGAGGGTAATCGATGTGGTAATCCCTTTTCAGGAGAACGTATTGAATGACGAGGTCCCCGGGGTGGCGAAGAGCCATGCCATCGAGAATTTCCGGATTGCGGCGGGACTGAGCCAGGGAGAATTTTATGGAATGGTGTTCCAGGACAGCGATTTGGCAAAGTGGCTGGAAGGGGTTGCTTACTCTCTGACAGTAAAGCCGGATGCCGCTCTGGAGGCTAGAGCGGACGGTATCATTGAGATTATCAGGAAGGCTCAGCAGCCGGACGGTTACCTGGATACCTATTTTATCGTGAAGGAGCCTGAGCATCGCTGGCAGAATCTCCATGAATGTCATGAGCTGTACTGTGCGGGACATATGATGGAAGCGGGTGCAGCCTACTTTGAAGCCACAGGAAAGGACAGCCTTCTTCATGTGGTGGAGCGTCTGGCGGATCACATTATCGGCCGGTTCGGACCCGGAGAGGAGATGGAGCATGGGATTCCGGGACATCAGGAAGTGGAAATCGGTCTGATGAAGCTTTATCATGTGACAGGCAAGGAAAAGTATAAAGAGATGGCAAGGCATTTCCTGGAAGAAAGAGGGAAAAATCCGGATTACTTCTATGAGGAGAAGATGAAAAGAGGCTGGCAGCACTGGGGACAGTACAGCACGGAGAAGCTGGATGTGACTTATAACCAGGCCCATGAGACCGTCTATGAACAACAGGAGGCGGTGGGACATGCTGTGAGAGCTCTGTATATGTATACCGCCATGGCGGATGTGGCCGGTACCGACGGGGATGAAAGGCTGTATCAGGCATGTAAAACCCTGTGGAATAATATTGTAAATCAGAAGCTGTATATTACCGGTGGAATCGGCGGTAATCCCGAGGGAGAGGCTTTCTCCGGCAATTACGAGCTGCCCAATGACATGGCCTATGCGGAAACCTGTGCTTCCATTGCAATGGTGTTTTTTGCCCATCGCATGCTGGAGCTGGAGATGGACGGCAGCTACGCGGACATTATGGAGAGGGAACTGTACAACAGTACCATCAGCGGTATGCAGCTGGATGGGAAGAAATATTTCTATGTGAATCCGCTGGAATCGGAGCCGGGAGTGTCCGGGAAACTGTTCGGATACAGGCATTCTCTGCCGGTGCGGCCGGGATGGTACGCCTGTGCCTGCTGCCCGCCCAATCTGGTACGGCTGGTGACTTCTCTGGGGAAATACTGCTGGAGCGAAAGTGATTCCGTTATTTATTCCCATCTGATGATCGGACAGACGGCAGAGCTGGAGAAGGCGGAGATCATGCTGGAAACCACATATCCATGGGAGGGGAAAGCGGTCTATTCCGTTGTGCCGAAAACGGAAGCGGAATTTACACTGGCTATTCATATCCCTTATTATGTAGATTTTGAGAAGGAAGAAAACTGCCTGAGCCTCAACGGAGAAGCGTTGGATGCCAGAAAGCTGCTGAAGAAGGGTTATGTATATATTACGAGAAAGTGGTCTGCGGGAGACAGGATATCCCTTCAGTTTCCTCTGGAGGTACGTAAGGTTTATGCCAATCAGCATGTGCGTGAGGATGCCGGCTGCGTGGCATTGCTGCGGGGACCGGTGGTTTACTGCTTTGAGGGAGCGGATAATGATGGACTGCTTCAGAGCCTGAGAATTCCCAGAGAGCTGAGAGCTATACCCTATACCTGTGAAGAGGGAATTCTGAAAGGAAATGTACTGCTTTCCATAGAGGGATACCGCGTGGTGGGAAGCGAGAAGCTGTACAGTGAGATACCGCCTGTGAAAGAAGCAGCAAAGATTACGGCAATTCCCTATTATGCCTGGGCGAACCGGGGGGAGAATCAGATGCGGGTATGGATGCTGGAAGAGTAAGAACAGTCTTGTAAAATCCGGCATAATCGTTTATAATGGGCAATGCATGAAATTTTCAAAGGATATGGCACATTGCTGTCAGAGGAATCATTCTGATTACCTGGGATTTCATGCAGGAAGGCTCGAAACATCTGGCGGTTTCCGTAGGCAGGTTTCAGGACTTTCACAACAAGAGAAAGGCGCGATTTGTATGGAAATGATTAAGAAGTTCTTTGAACCTGTGGATATGACGGAGGGCACGCCCTGGAAGAAGATAGTCTTTTTCACAGTTCCGATGCTGGTGGGGAATATTGCCCAGCAGCTTTACAATACGGTGGACAGCGTTGTAGTGGGAAATTATGTGGGTGATAACGCGCTGGCGGCAGTGGGAAGTGCTGGTCCCATTTTGAATCTGCTGATTGTGCTGTTCGTGGGAATCAGTGTGGGAGCCGGTATCATGGTATCCCAGTATTTTGGGGCAAAGGAGAGGGAGGAACTCTCCACTACCATCGGAAACTGCATCACCCTGACAGGACTTGCGACTGTTTTTGTAATGATCGTGGCTTCCCTGGTGGCAAGGCCTCTGCTGGAGCTTCTGGATACGCCGGAATCCATCATTGACTGGTGTCATTCCTATCTGCTGATTCTGTTTATCGGTTCGGGAGGTCTGGCATTTTACAATATTCTCAGCGGGATTTTGAGAGGCCTGGGAGATTCCATGTCCGCTCTTGTCTATCTGCTGGTATCCACCCTTGTCAATATTGTGCTGGATCTGGTGTTTGTGGCAAAGCTGGATATGGGAGTGAACGGCGTGGCGCTGGCCACCGTGATTGCCCAGGTGGTTTCCGCCCTGCTGTGTCTGCTCAGACTGATGAAGATGACGGAGCTTTTTGATTTGAAGGCGGTCTATATGAAGCTGCAGAAAAAGCATACGGTGAAAATCATTCAGCTGGGACTTCCTTCCGGTATTACCCAGGCCATTTTCTCCATGGCCATGATTGTGGTGCAGTCTCTGACCAACAGCTTCGGAGAAATGTTTATTGCGGCAAACGTGATTATCATGCGTGTGGACGGATTTGCAATGATGCCGAACTTTTCCTTCGGCACGGCAATGACTACTTATGCCGGCCAGAATGTAGGGGCTAAAATGTATGACAGAGTGGAGAAGGGCGCGAAGCAGGGAACAGCCATTGCCATGGCCATATCCACTATATTGACAGGAATGATCCTGATCTTTGGAAAGGCGCTGATGGGAATCTTCACGAAGACGCCGGAGCTGGTGGAGCTGAGCCGGGATATGATGGGAATTCTGGCGGTGGGCTATATCGCAATGGCGGTGACCCAGAGCCTGTCCGGTGTCATGCGGGGAGCCGGAGACACGGTGACGCCCATGTGGATCTCCATTGTGACCACGGTGCTGATTCGTGTGCCCATCGCCTATGGAATCGCATTTCTCACCAGATCGCCGGAATTCCCGGGGGGCAGGCAGGAATGTGTCTTTATCTCTCTGCTGGCTTCCTGGGTGTTTGGAGCTGTTATTACCTTTTTCTTCTACAAGCGCGGAAAGTGGAAGGAGAAGGCGGTCTGAAATTCTGACTTACATAAAAGCAGAACAAAAACCGGTTGAAAAGCCGGTTTTTTGTTACAGGGAAAGGCGGCAGCCCCGTTTCATATGTCCTTTCAGAGACTGCGTCCTGTGAACACAGCCACGGAGCGGGGGCGCATGATAAATTCGTGATCGATGCGGACTTCTTCTCCCTCCGGGTAGAAATAACGATTCTGTTCATCTCCCCAGGTATTGACGCTCAGATACCAGGCCAGGGGACATTCCAGTTCCGGCAGGGTAATCCGCACATCTTCCCAGTGACTGTTGACCGCCACATATACCAGATCGTCGGCTTTTGTCTCTGAATTGTAGCCGGCAAAGCTTACGGCCAGAGTTCTGGCGTCCTGAGGAATATAGATTTCTTCCGCGTTGACATTGTGGGTATGCATCGGAGCCATGCCGCAGACTGCTTCCGGAAGCATTTTGCGGATGACAG
>JAAWLQ010000331.1 GCA_022797995.1 Lachnospiraceae bacterium | reverse complement strand
CGGCCTTCCTGGTAGAAATGCAAATCTGAGCCGCATACTCCCACGTATTCCAGCTTGATCTGCAGTTCTCCTTTTGCCGGCTGCGGAATCTCCCGCTCACACCATTCCAGCTTCTGCTTCCCGGTCAGCACACATACCTTCATTTTTCCTTCCATCGCTTTCCCTCCTCTTTCCCGGAAAATGTTCCTTATGACACGCTCCCATTCCCTTTGAGCTCATTCCAGCCTGACGGAATTCAGCTCCTTTGCCATCCACATATGGGGACAACCCTCTTCCTCTTCTATCTCACCCTGCTCCGTATATCCCTGCTTCCGATAGAACTCCATCGCAGTACACTGGGCATGCAGAATAATACGGCTGCCTCCTTTATTCCGCACATATTCCTCCGCATTTTTCATCATCTCCGCCCCGATATTTTTCCCGCGGTAAGCTTTCATCACCGCCAGACGTCCGAGAATGTAAACGCCTTCCCGAATATCCGGAAACACCCTGCATGTGGCCACGGGGATCTCGCCATCCCACATTACCAAATGTGCGGCCCTGCGGTCAATATCATCCATCTCGTTTGCAAATCCCTGTTCCTCTATGAACACAGCTGTGCGTACAGCCGTCGCTGCCTGAGGCAGAAAATTATATGTTTTAATCTCCATTATCCCATCTACACCACCTGTCGAAGTCTCGTATATATTTCCAGCCCTCTTTTTCTTCCAAACTGCTTGATCGTATCCAGATACAGAAGCCGGTTGCCCTTCTTCCCCTTCACTATATTGACAATCTGTCCCGCGAGAGCAGACAATACGCATACAGTCTCTTACGCCGGGAGCCTTCCCTTTCAAATGCAACAATACGGGCTGTCTCTGACGCCGGAACCAGAATCTTCTCCATCGGTACATCCAGTATTCCTGCCAGATTATATAAATGATTTAACGAGGGCAATATCTGCCCCTTTATCCAACGGTATACCGGCTGTGGGCAGGACAGCTGCAGCAGCTTCTGAATATCCTTTATCGAATATCCCTTCTGCCTGATCAACTGCGCCAGACGCCAGCCTGTTTCCAGCGGGTCAATACTCTGATACCTGAATTGTGACAGCATGCATCTGCTTCCTTTCCTCTGACTTATTGTCTCTAATTCACAATCCTCTCATCTCATTATAGCAGATGCTTCCTCTTTCGTCATTGGACACTTAGTCCCATACTTCTCCCTGAAATTCATTCCCGGAGAATCGCGGAATCTCGTCCAAACCAGGCTTCAATTCGTCATCCTGGAAATGGAATTCGCATAAAATGTGCTTCATGTGCTATCTTAGCATAAAGGCGGGAATCCTGCAATTAGCTTCCGCATTTTCCCACAGCCATTTTGCAACTCCGTCCCTGTCATTGCTGTCCACCACAGCCGTGGCGGCTTTCTTAAGCTCCGGCACCGCATTCTCAACCGCATAGCACTCATCGGAAATCTCAAACATGGGAATATCGTTAATCGCATCGCCAAAGGAAACCACTCTGTCACAATTCCACATTTCCTTTAATTTTTTTATGGCTTCCGCTTTTGTTGCTCTGCGGGGCATGATTTCACAGAAATATTCCGGTCTGTATAGTTCCTGCTGAATGGTACAGCGGAATCTGTCGTCTTTCGATATAATATCATACAGCGGCATCAGCTCCTCTTTTTCCCCCACACAGGTATAATAAAATATCCTTCCGTCATACAACCCGTCGGTCCCATCCAGCGGACGGAGCCTTCTGTCTCCCTTCCGCAGCGAGAGATATCTCTCTATTCCCTCATTCTCCCGTCTGGTATTCCACGATACCTTTTCCACATTTTCCAGGAAGGAATATACCAGTGGACTGACTTGCGTCTCCTCTATATTCCTGCGCACAAATGCCGCTTCCTCCTCCGTGAAATACAGTGAAGAGAGAATTTCTCCCGTACAGGGATCCATGATGAAAGCCCCGTTGTATACAATCACAGGCATTGTCATCTTTAAGCCTTCTGCCACCACGGACGCCGACGCCAGAGATCTGGCTGTGGCATAGGTAAAAAGCATCCCTCTGTCAATCAGTTCATTCAGTAACCGGAGGCTTTCCGGATTAATTCTGTCCTTTGTGTTCAACAATGTGCCGTCCAGATCTGTCACATATAAAGTCCGCATATTTTCTCCCTGTTCTGCATATCCTGTTGTGTTTACGTACCATCCGCCAGATTTCAGCATCTTTGAAGACCCGACCCGGCATTCCGGCAGTCAGTAATCTGCCAGCGCCAGGAACTTTCCGGCGGTATCTTTCAGTTCCGTAAAGTCAACCTTGCCAAAATCAGTGGTGTCTACCGGAACGACTTTCCCGCCTATATCAAAAGGATCCAGATTATGACACCATCCGCAAAACTCATCATAGGCAACTGCCCTGCCTATCCGATTGGCCTGTCCCCTTTCCGGAAGTGCTTCCCGCTCTGTGAAGCGTCTGTACAGGATCCGCGTATCCCCTGTGAATTTGAAGGTAAGTGCCATACTGTCATATTTTTGAATCAGTCTTCTGATTACTTCCGACTCATCAGTTTCTTTCACCCCGGCAGGAGCAAAGTTTCCCTCCAGAATCAGGGGTACTCCTGTCTTCAGCAGCTGTTCCGCCACATACATCATACCGTCGAATGTAACCACAGAAAAGCGGCTGCTTTCTCTTCTGTCTCCGATGGAAATGCTGTTGCACAGTGCCGTCTTAAATTTGTCTTTAATCAGACAGGGAATCTTTAACTCTTCCGACAGAAGTTCTGCAAAAGTGGATTTCCCTGAGGCCAGATAGCCTTCGATAATGATGATTTTGTTGTTCACTCTGTTCTCTTCCTTTTCCTCCCGGCATAGTGTTTTGCCAAAGTCCTGACATGCACATCCCACTAAGTGAGCTTTTGCAATAATTTCTCTATTCTCTCCGTGCAGTCCGCTATTCTGAATTCCTGTTTTCTCCAGGAATCGGATAAGGGAAAGTATATCCCGTCTTTTGCGCCTGCGCCCAAATCCCACTTTCCATTTTCATCTTTATTCGTCTCAAGCCACCTGACAACGAATTTCAGCTTTTCCCGGGCCTGGCGGTAGCCTGACAGTAATTCTATTGCAGCCAGATAAGAGCTTGTCTCCCGGGAAGCGAAGGTTTCAGGCAAACTGCCCAGACATTTGTTATAAATATAATAGATCCCTTCCGGTCTTGATAGATAATAGTCCAGTAAAAGACTTTCCGTTTCAGCGGATAAGACTCCCTGCAGTAATGCCGCGTGATAAAACATACCAAAGCCTGTTTCAAAGCCGCTTTTGGGTTTTCGTCCAAATTGCTGCTGAAACGCTTCCACATCATCCTCTTTGCTATACTGCCCGCCGCGGAATGCTCTTTCGGCAATAAATGCCCATTTTCTGGCAACCTCCATGGCAATTTCGTTTTCAGGCTCAAAAAGCCTTATCCAGGCAGAGAGCATAAGCTTTTCAAACAAAGGCCAGTCATGGGTTTTCTCAAAATAATTGTCTATTTTCCTCTCACCGCTGACACACAGACACATTCGCTCCAAAACGATCTGAATTGCTTCATCCTCTCTGGTGTATCCCAGAATTCTGAGTCTGCGTATCGCCTGCTCGGTGGTAATGGCTTTGTTGCTGACAGGCCGGCTTAATGTGTGGAAATTCCCCCACATTCCCTCCGTATTTCTGCTGTCAAGAATCTGCTTCGCCCAAATGCTGTTTTTGTGGTCCATGTCATATTTCAACTCCTTATCTGCCTCCGCAGGTTTCAGCATTTTCCCTTCCTCTTTTCCATATGATTTGAATTCGCCCGGAAGTAAATCTACCGGTTCTTTATATTACGTTCTTTATATTACGTTCATTATACACAGTCTTCCTGTAAATTACAACAAGCAACACCACGTGAACAACAATAGAATGCACGCTATGCCAGGATTCTATTGTCATGAAATTGAGTAGGGGAATGTCCCTCTCCATTACTCGCCGCGCAGCCCGCATGCTGCATCAGCAACAAATTTCCATATGCGGGCCTGCGCATAACAAAAGGCCACAGACACCATGCGCAGTCTCCATAGTGCCTATGACCTTTGAAGCCGCTGTCGCGGCAAGAACTTTACTTCACTCTGGGCTTCACCGGCAGCATCAGATCCAGCTGTCCGGGGAGGCCGTTTTCCTTCCATCCGTTATGTGCATCATAGACCCAGTTCAGATGCTCCTCCAGGCAGCCGCCCATGATTTCCAGTCCCAGCTCACTGTAATCCGGCTGGAAGTCCGGGCTTTCGTCGGCCCACCTGCTCAGCTTCTCCCAGAATTGAAATTCCGGAAAGCGAATGGTCAACACCGCATACAGCCCGCCCGGGAATTTCTTTTTCTCCAAAGGCGCCTTCACTTCCATATCCTCCGGAATCGTGACCCAGATCTCGTAGCCATAGACGTCATTCTCCAGAATGCCCGGATTGGGATGGTTGAAGCCGAACATCCTGGCATCCGGCTTTTTTTCATACAGCCCGCTCTCCTGCACGAATCTGGTTACCACATCTCCCGCCGTTTCCTCCGGGTTCTCTCCGATGAACTGGTAGGCTGCCACGGTAAAGGGCGGCAGACGCAGGAGCCTGACCGGCAGTGTCTTGTTCAGAACTTCTCCAGCTTTGTTCAATTCTTCCATACCTGTATTCTCCTTTATGGTGGTTTTGGGAAAGGCCAGCGTACCTGCAATCTCCAACAGCGTCGCATCCTCCAGCAGGTCAAAATGGAGCTGCCGCTTCCGGCTTTCGCTCAGGCGTTCCGACAGCTGCTTTAAGAGCCTGCGGATAAGCGTGAGTGCATCAATTTCATCATCAAGCTCCGCCAGCCTGTCCTGTAACAGCTGCAGGGATTCGCTCTGCCAGGTATCTTCCAGGAGGATGGCTATCTCTTTCAGGGGAAGCCGCAGCTTTCTCAGTATAATGATCTGCTGCAGGCGCCGGAC
>JAAWLQ010000330.1 GCA_022797995.1 Lachnospiraceae bacterium | reverse complement strand
TCTATGACCAGAAAGCCATGAAGGATTTTCTGGCGAAAATATGGCATAATAAGGGGGTGGCCTGCACCGGCCTGATGCTTTACGACGAGGCTGCGGAATGCTTTCAGCGGGCCTTTGAGCTGGAGGACAGAGAGGAATATCGGGTGGCATATCTGGCGGCAATGAGAATGGTGCTTCCGGAGAAAGAGTACGTAGCTTTTGCGGCGGAGCATGGGGATATGTATCGCTTTACCCTTGAGCTGGAGAAAAAGCTGGAGCAGTTTACACAGGAATGGGAGCTGGAGCCGGATTATCTGAGACTTTACGGCAGAAGGGAGCTCAGAAGCAGCGGGGACCATCTGCGATACAGTGAAGAGAGCGAGCGCATGATACAGGCACTGAAGGACAGTTATCGGCGTGAAATATGAACTCCGGGAAAGGAAAGTGGAGCGGAAACAGATGGGTTTTTGGTCAAAAATATGGAAAAGGAAAAAATATCAGGAGAACGCCGCCGACGACTGGGAAAATATAGTCTATGACCGGGATACGGTGGATTTCGAAGAGGAGGAGCAGCGGAGCAGATACATCACCAACTGCCTGGAGCAGATCGGCGAAGCCGAACGGGAACTGAATCTGTTGACCGGGGAATATTCCCGTGTCACTTCCTACCTCACGGATATGGAAGAGATAGAGGCTCTGCCCAAGGGGGAGCGAGAGACGTTGAACGGCATTGCGGAGAGATTTGTGCGGTTGGAGCAGGAGAGGGCAAGGTACCGCGGGAAAAAGAACCGTATGAAGGATGCGGACTATTATCGGCTGCGCAAGCAGGAGGACGAGCTTCAGGAGGGAATTGAGAAGCTGAAAGGCTGCGAGGAGTATGGGGTTAAAATCAGACAGGACCTCCAGCGCTTGGACAGAGAGCGTCACGCCTATGAATTCCGCAGACAGGAGCTGGATGCGATCATGAACAATATGCGGGGAATGATCATGATTTTTCTGACGGCCTTTGTCATCTGTGTGGTTATGCTGCTTGTGCTGCAGCTGGGCTTTGAGATGAACACGAAAGCCGGCTATCTGGCGGCGGTGGCGGTGGTGGCGGTGGCGGTTACCATAGTCTGGGTGAAGTATACGGACGGGGACAGCGAGCTGCATCGGGTGGAAAATACGGTCAACAAGCTGATTCTGCTGCAGAATAAAGTAAAAATCCGCTATGTCAACAATAAAAATCTGACGGACTACCTGTATATTAAATATGGTACCGACAGTGCGGCCACTCTGGAAAAGCTCTGGAAACAGTACCAGGAGGAAAAGGAAGAGCGGAGGGAGTATGCGGAGGCAGAGTCGAAGAGAGAGTATTACCGGAAACAGCTGCTGAGCAGAATATCCAATTACCGGGTCACAAATCCGGAGAGGTGGCTGGGGCATCCGGAAGCGCTGCTGGATAAAAGGGAAATGGTGGAAATGCGCCATGAACTGATTTTGCGGAGACAGGCTCTTCGGAAACAGATGGATTACAATAACAATGTGGCGGAGACCGCAAGAAAAGAAATCAGGGATGTGACTGACAAATATCCTGCCTATGCCGCTGAAATCCAGGAAATCGTTCGGCATTACAAAGGAGAAAATTCTGACTATTGACTTATCCCATCCCTTCATATATGATAAAAAAGTGTCGAGTATTGAGAGCCATACATGGAATTATGTTAAAGGAGTATGTTATGAGTACAGACAGATATGTAAGTCCCCTGTCCGAGAGATATGCAAGCAGAGAGATGCAGTATATTTTTTCACCGGATATGAAGTTCCGCACCTGGAGGCGGCTTTGGATTGCGCTGGCGGAGACGGAGAAAGAGCTGGGACTGAGCCGGAACGGAAAGCCTGTGATCACACAGGAGCAGATCGATGAGCTGAAAGCCCATGTTGACGACATCAATTATGATGTGGCGAGGGCACGGGAAAAGGAAGTGCGCCATGACGTCATGAGTCATGTGTACGCATACGGACAGCAGTGCCCGAAAGCGGCGGGTATCATTCACCTGGGCGCCACTTCCTGCTATGTGGGAGACAATACGGATATCATAGTGATGACCGAGGGACTGAAGCTGCTGAAAAGGAAGCTTTTGAATGTCATCTCCAGGCTGGCCGGATTTGCCGATCAGTACAAGGCTCAGCCCACGCTTGCCTTCACGCATTTTCAGCCGGCGCAGCCTACCACGGTGGGCAAGAGAGCGACTCTGTGGCTCCAGGAATTCTACCTGGATCTGGAGGACCTGGATTATGTGCTGAACGGAATGAAGCTGCTGGGCTCCAAGGGAACAACGGGGACCCAAGCTTCATTCCTGGAACTTTTTGACGGGGATCAGGAGATTGTGGACAGAATTGATCCAATGATCGCGGAGAAAATGGGATTTAAGGAGTGTTTCCCGGTATCCGGGCAGACCTATTCCAGGAAGGTGGACACAAGGGTGGCCAATGTGCTGGCGGGCATTGCGGCTTCCGCCCACAAGATGAGCAATGACATCCGCCTTCTCCAGCACCTGAAGGAGGTGGAGGAGCCTTTTGAGAAGAGTCAGATCGGTTCCTCGGCCATGGCGTATAAGAGAAACCCCATGAGAAGCGAGAGAATTGCTTCTCTGTCCAGATATGTGATGATAGACGCGCTGAATCCGGCAATCACTTCCGCCACGCAGTGGTTCGAGAGGACGCTGGACGATTCGGCCAATAAACGCCTGTCCATTCCGGAAGGCTTCCTGGCGGTGGACGGCATTCTTGATCTGTGCCTGAATGTGGTGGACGGGCTGGTGGTATATCCGAAAGTGATTGAGAAGCATCTGCAGAGCGAACTGCCCTTCATGGCCACTGAGAACATTATGATGGACGCGGTGAAGATGGGCGGGAATCGCCAGGAGCTGCACGAGCGCATCCGGGAGCTTTCCATGGAGGCCGGGCGCCAGGTGAAGGTGGAAGGCAGGGAGAATAACCTGCTGGAACTGATCGCGGCAGACCCCGCTTTCAACATGACGCTGGAGGAGCTGCGGCAGACTATGGATTCCTCCAGATATACGGGCCGCGCCGCGGAACAGGTGGAGGTTTTCCTGGAAAAGGTGATCGGGCCGGCGCTGGAGGGGAATGAGGATCTGCTGGGAATGAAAGCGGAGATCCATGTGTAAGTGTGAAGAGAACTTCGCAGGGATTGTCTGTACCGCCGCAGGCGGCATGGCAGAGAAGTGTGCAGGGAATGAAGAGGAATTGACAACAGGAGGTATCCATGGGAGGTTTTTTTGGTGTTGCGGCCAAAGAGGACTGCGTATTTGATTTGTTTTTCGGAACGGATTATCATTCTCACCTTGGGACAAGGCGTGCGGGAATGGTGGTTTATGACAGGGAACGCGGATTTGACAGGGCGATACATAATATTGAAAATGCGCCCTTTCGTACAAAATTTGACAAGGAAATGGTTAAGATGCAGGGCAGTATCGGAATTGGATGTATATCCGATTTCGAGCCGCAGCCTCTGATGGTGCGTTCTCATCACGGAACCTATGCCATTGCCACAGTGGGCAGAATCAATAATGCGGCTTCGCTGACACAGGAGCTCTTCTCCCAGGGTCACGGACATTTTCTGGAGATGAGCGGCGGGGATATCAATGCCACGGAGCTGGTGGCTTCTCTGCTGGACCGGAAGGACAATCTGGTGGAAGGCATTCAGTATGCTCAGGAGGTTATCGAAGGTTCCATGACCATACTGGTCATGACGCCCAAAGGGATCTATGCGGCCAGGGACCGCTATGGCAGGACACCTGTCTCCATCGGGAAAAAGGAGGGGGCCTTCTGCGTTTCCTTCGAGAGCTTTGCCTGCCTGAATCTGGGCTATGTGTCCGACAGAGAGCTGGGGCCGGGGGAGATTGTGGTGGTGACGCCGGAAGGAGTTCACACCCTGGCGGCGCCGGGAAAGAAAATGAAAATCTGTACTTTCCTGTGGGTATATTACGGATATCCCTCTTCTTCCTATGAGGGAGTCAGCGTGGAAAAGATGCGTTACAACTGCGGCGCGCTGCTGGCGGAGCGCGATCATGTAAAGCCGGATACCGTTGCGGGAGTGCCTGATTCCGGAATCGCCCATGCCATCGGTTATGCCAACAGATCGGGAGTTCCTTTCTCCAGGCCTTTTATCAAGTACACGCCCACATGGCCGCGCTCCTTTATGCCGGTGATTCAGACCCAGAGGAATCTGATTGCCAGGATGAAGCTTCTTCCGGTACAGGATTTGATAGAGGGGAAGAGTCTGCTTCTGATTGATGACTCTATCGTTCGGGGGACGCAGCTGCGGGAGACCACGGAATTCCTCTACCAGAGCGGCGCAAAGGAAGTGCATATACGCCCTGCCTGCCCTCCGATTCTCTTTGGCTGTAAATACCTGAATTTTTCCCGCTCTACTTCGGAGATGGATTTGATTGCCAGGAGAGTGATACGGGAAATGGAGCAGGAGGACAGGAAAATAGATTTGAAGTATTATGCGGATCCTGACAGGGCGGAATACGCGGAGATGGTGGAGAGAATCGGCAGACAGCTGAATTTCACTACTCTGCGCTATCACAGGCTGGATGATATGATTGCGGCCGTGGGGATTGACAGAAGCAGGCTTTGTACTTACTGCTGGGACGGTGCGGAAGACAGCGAAGAAGTTGTACAGTGATGAAGACATTGCTTTGCATGTTTGTGCGGAGCAATGCAGGTAATTAAGAGGTGTTGGTTGTGTTAAGGTTATGTTATGTAGTAGCGGTTTCCTTTCCCTGTGTCGTTTATTATATTTGCAAAGCGCATTTTATTGAACGGCACAGAGTGCATTTTTCGGAGGAGCGGCGTTACAGGATGGCCAGGAGATGTATATCCATTATGATGCATAACGGCCGTATCAAAACGGAGAGCACCGGACAGGAGCGACTGCCGAAAGAGGGCGGCTATGTGATGTATTCCAATCATCAGGGCAAATA
>JAAWLQ010000329.1 GCA_022797995.1 Lachnospiraceae bacterium | reverse complement strand
ACGGTGGGTGTGGCCATCGATGTGACGCAGGAGCGGGCTTATGAACAGGAGATTGTGCAGAAGAATCGTACTCTGGAGACTCTTTTTACCACCATCGACTGTGGTGTGCTCTGTCACACCATGGATGGGAGCAGGATTCTCAGTATCAACAGAGCCGCGCTCCAGATTCTGGGATATGAGAGCATGGAAGAGCTGGTGGAGGAGGGCTTTGACATGATTGCGGCATCTGTTGTGGAGGAGGACAGAGCCGCTCTTCAGGAAAGCATTGAGGATCTGAAAAAAGAGGGAGACAGCGTCAGTGTAGAGTATCGGATTCGGCATAAAAACGGCGATATTCTGCATATCATGGGGAATGTCAAGCTGATCAGGGAAAATGGAGAACTGTTTTACCAGCGCTTTCTGCTTGACTGTACGGCTCAGAAGCAGCAGGAGAAGCAGAATGAGCGACGCCAGATGGAGCGTGTGAAGGCGCTGAGTATCGACTATAATCTGGTGTGCTTTTTTGACCTGGAGACAGGCGAGGGAAAACTGCTTCAGGATGACGAGAGCGAGCAGATGTTTGCGGAAGTCTTTGATGGGAATATTTCCCTGGAAGACAGCATGGGACAGTACATACAGGATTTTGTGCACGAAGAAGACAGGGAAATGCTGCGGCAGGCATCTTCCCCACAGAGGATTCAACAGGAACTGGAAGAAAAGCTGCAGTATTATGTGAATTACCGGGCATTGGGAAAGGATGGGGTCAGGTATTTTCAGGTGAAGGCAGTGCGGGCCGGGATGTGGGATGATGAGAGCAGGGGAATTGTCCTGGGATTCCGAAGCGTGGATGATGAGATTCGCAATGAAATGGAGAAGAAGCGGCTTCTGGAGGACGCTTTGATGCAGGCAAACAAAGCAAGCAAGGCGAAAAGTATATTCCTTTCCAATATGTCCCATGACATCCGCACACCCATGAATGCAATAGTGGGCTTTACCGCTCTGGCTATCACACACATAGAACACAGAGAGCAGGTGGAGGAGTATCTGAAGAAGATTATGACTTCCGGGAATCACCTGCTGAGTCTGATCAATGATGTGCTGGATATGAGCCGCATCGAGAGCGGCAAGATACATCTGGAAGAGAAGCCCTGCAGTCTGCCGGATATTCTGCACGGACTGCGCAATATTCTGCAGGCGGACATCAATGCAAAGCAGCTGGAGCTGTACATGGATACTGTGGATGTCTGGGACGAGGAGATTTTCTGTGACAAGCTGCGGCTGAACCAGGTGCTTTTGAATTTGCTGAGCAATTCAGTCAAGTATACCGGTGCAGGCGGGATTGTCAGTATGCGGGTTACGGAAAAAGCAGGAGCACCCGAGGGGTATGCCAATTATGAATTCTGCATCAAGGACACCGGCATCGGCATGAGCGAGGAATTTGTGGCCCATATTTTTGAACCCTTTGAGCGGGAGGAGAATACTACCATCAGCGGGATTCAGGGTACCGGACTTGGAATGGCCATCACGAAGAATATCGTGGATATGATGAATGGCACCATTGAAGTAAAAAGCGAGCAGGGAGTGGGGACGGAATTCAGAGCCTGCTTTACATTCAAGCTGGATACGGAGGCGAAGGAGCCGGTTGATATAGCGGAACTGAAGAATTGCAGAGCTTTGGTGGTGGATGATGACTTTAATACCTGTGACAGTGTGTCCTATATGCTGCAGCAGATTGGAATGAGGGCTGAGTGGACGCTGTCCGGAAAGGAAGCGGTGCTGCGCACTCACCAGGCTTTGATGCGGGGGGACAGTTATTCCGTATATATTATTGACTGGCTGCTGCCGGATGTAAACGGGATTGAGGTGACCAGGAGAATCCGGAAGGAAATGGGAGAGGATGTTCCGGTGATTGTGCTGACAGCCTACGACTGGTCCGATATCGAGGATGAGGCGAAGGAAGCCGGGGTTACAGCTTTCTGCAGTAAGCCGCTGTTTTTGTCGGAATTGAGAAGCTGTCTGCGGTCCGTTATCAGTGCGGAAGAAGGAGAGGAAGATTCCGGAGAGCTGCCTGAAAGGCGACATACGGGACGCATTCTGCTGGCGGAGGATGTGGAGCTGAATCAGGAGATAGCGGTGGCAATCCTGGGAGACGCAGGTTTTACCACGGAGGTTGCGGAGAATGGAAGGATTGCCGTGGATATGCTCAGGAAATCCTGCCCGGGATATTATCAGCTGGTGTTGATGGATGTTCAGATGCCTGTGATGAACGGATATGCGGCGGCCAGGGCTATCCGGGAACTGGAGGATCCGGCGCTGGCTTCGATACCGATCATCGCCATGACAGCCAATGCCTTTGAGGAGGACAGAAAAGAGGCGCTGGCCAGTGGAATGAATGGTCATATAGCAAAACCCATTGATATTGAGAAGCTGCTTGACACTCTGGACAAGGTACTTGGCTGAAGGGCAGTGTAACAGCTCAGGACCTGTCTGAACTGTTACGGTTTATCAAATTTTAATGGGAAAGTGATTGCAAATAGACAGGGACTATGTTAAACTAGTTTCAGTTAATGTGACAAAAAAATAACAATCAATACAAATTATTTCTGGAGGACAAGAAAATGGCAAAGAAAGTAGTTTTAGCCGGTGCATGCCGTACCGCAATCGGTACCATGGGCGGCACACTGAGCACGACCCCCGTAGTGGAGCTGGGTGCAATTGTGATTAAGGAAGCCCTGAACAGGGCGGGAGTAAAGCCCGAAGCCGTAGACCAGGTCTACATGGGATGTGTTATCCAGGCAGCCCAGGGCCAGAATGTGGCCCGTCAGGCGTCCATCAAAGCAGGACTGCCTATCGAAGTACCTGCTGTTACCATGAACGTAGTGTGCGGTTCCGGTCTGAACTGTGTGAATCAGGCGGCACAGATGATTATGGCAGGCGATGCGGATATCGTCGTGGCAGGCGGTATGGAGAACATGTCCATGGCTCCTTATGCAATCCCTCAGGGCCGTTATGGTTACAGAATGAACAACGGTACTCTGGTGGATACCATGATCAAGGATGCACTGTGGGACGCTTTCAATGATTATCATATGATTATGACTGCGGATAATATCTGCCGTGAGTGGGGCCTGACCAGGGAGGAGCTGGATCAGTTCGCACTGAAGAGCCAACAGAAGGCCGAGGCCGCTCAGAAGTCCGGCGCATTCGATGCGGAGATCGTACCCGTTATGGTGAAGAAAAAGAAAGAAGTCATTGAGTTCAAGGTTGACGAAGGTCCCCGCGCAGGATCCACCATTGAAGGACTTGCAAAGCTGCGTCCTATCAATCCCGACGGATTCGTGACCGCAGGCAACGCCTCCGGCATCAATGACGGTGCCGCAGCCATCGTTGTGATGAGCGAGGAGAAGGCGAAGGAGCTGGGTGTGAAGCCAATGGCTACTTTTGTGGCAGGCGCTCTTGCAGGCGTTCGTCCCGAAGTGATGGGAATCGGCCCTGTGGCAGCCACGAAGAAGGTTCTGGCGAAGACCGGCATGAAGATCGAGGACTTCGATATCATCGAGGCAAACGAGGCCTTTGCGGCACAGTCCGTTGCAGTGGGCAGAGAGCTGGGAATCGATGTGGACAAACAGCTGAATCCCAACGGCGGTGCCATTGCTCTGGGTCATCCCGTAGGCGCTTCCGGATGTCGTATTCTGGTGACGCTGCTTCATGAGATGCAGGCGAAGGGTGCGAAGACAGGACTTGCTACCCTGTGTATCGGCGGCGGCATGGGCTGCTCCACCATCGTGAAGATTGAAGAGTAAGAGAAACATAGGATTTAGAAAAGGAAGAATGCCTCATATGGCTGGGACATTCTTCCTTTGTTGAGGAAAAATAAAACAGCAGGAATTTTGCGGAACTTTAAACAGCAGAATTCCGAACAGACACACAGAAAATTTACAGGCTGTACTTGCCTGGAAATTTATCTGTCAGGGAAAGTGTCTGGAGGAAATCTGCGGAACTTTAAATAGGAGAATCCATATGGAATTTATATTGTATGAGCAGAAGGGCGAGTATGCCATTATCACCATCAATCGTGAAAAAGCGCTGAATGCGCTGAACTCAACGGTGCTGGAAGAGCTTGACAAGACCATCGACGGGGTGGATCTGAACGTTGTGCGCTGTCTGATTCTTACGGGCGCAGGCCAGAAATCTTTCGTGGCCGGTGCGGATATCGGCGAGATGAGCACCCTGACCAAAGCGGAGGGAGAAGCTTTCGGCAAGAAAGGAAACGATGTGTTCCGCAAGCTGGAGACCCTGCCCATTCCCGTCATCGCGGCGGTGAACGGATTTGCGCTGGGCGGCGGCTGTGAGCTTTCCATGAGCTGCGACATCAGAATCTGTTCCGAGAACGCGGTGTTCGGACAGCCCGAGGTAGGACTGGGCATTACGCCGGGTTTCGGCGGGACCCAGAGACTGGCCCGTCTGGTGGGCGCCGGAATGGCGAAGCAGATGATTTACACCGCACGGAATATCAAAGCTGACGAAGCGTACAGAATCGGTCTGGTGAACGCCGTATACGGCGCGGAGAAGGATGCCGAGGGCAATGTGGTGAAGACCTCCCAGGAAGTTCTGATGGCGGCTGCGGAGAAGATGGCGGCAGGAATTGCAAAAAATGCTCCCATAGCTGTCCGCAACTGTAAGAAGGCTATCAATGAGGGTCTGGATGTGGATATGGATCAGGCAATTGTAATCGAAGAGAAACTGTTCGGCGACTGCTTTGAGACCGAAGACCAGAAGTATGGTATGGCTTTCTTCCTTGACAAGAACAAGGAGAAAGTAAAAGAGCCGTTCAGGAACTGCTAAGCAGGGGCGCCGGCAGCCTTGTGGTAGGCGGAGTGGTGATTTTCCTGGCGGGTTTCAAGAAAAGTGATAAATAATAGGGATATAGAATAAGGAGGACTGACAAATGAAAGTAGGTATTATCGGTGCGGGCACCATGGGTGCCGGAATTGCGCAGGCATTTGCCATGAC
>JAAWLQ010000328.1 GCA_022797995.1 Lachnospiraceae bacterium | reverse complement strand
TATAGACACCGCCGAAGGAGGGATTGTCCTTGGAGGTAATCAGGTTGGTCCCCACACCCCAGGAGGTAATGGCCGCTCCCTGGGCTTTCAGGCTGTCGATCAGATACTCGTCAAGGTCGTTGGAAGCAGAGATCACGGCGTCCTGGAATCCGGCCGCATCCAGCATTTCACGGGCCTTTTTGGAGAGATAGGCCAGGTCCCCGCTGTCCAGACGAATGCCGTAAAAGCTTAAGGGAATGCCCGCTTCCCGCATTTCCGTGAACACCCGAATGGCGTTGGGCACGCCCGATTTCAGGGTGTCGTAAGTATCCACCAGAAGGATACAGGCTCCCGGATACATATCCGCATAGGTCCTGAAGGCCGTGTATTCGTCGGGAAAGCTCATGATCCAGCTGTGGGCATGGGTTCCCTTGACAGGAACGTCAAAGAGCTGACCGCATAGCACATTGCTGGTGCCGATGCAGCCGCCGATGATGGCCGCTCTGGCCCCGTAGGTTCCCGCATCCGGCCCCTGGGCCCGGCGCAGTCCGAATTCCATGATGCCGTCCCCCTTTGCCGCATAGCACACCCTCGCCGCTTTGGTGGCAATCAGGCTCTGGTGGTTGATGATATTCAGAATGGCGGTCTCCACAAGCTGAGCTTCCATAATGGGCGCGATGACCTTGACGATTGGCTCTCTGGGGAACATGACCGTCCCCTCCGGAATGGCATAGATATCTCCGGAAAAGCGGAAGGTCTTCAGATACTCCAGGAAATCCGCCCGGAATATTCCAAGGGAGGCAAGATATTCAATATCCTCCCGGTCAAAGTGCAGTTCCCTGATGTACTGAATCACCTGCTCCAGTCCGGCGGAGATGGCATATCCGCCGTCGCAGGGATTGTTACGGTAAAATGCGTCAAAGATAACGGTCTCGTTTCGGTCCTTGTGCGCAAAATACCCCTGCATCATGGTAAGCTCGTATAGATCTGTCATTAAGGTAAGATTCTGTCTGTCCATTTTCTCCTCTTTTCCGCCCTCCCGGGGCTTTCTTTGTTACAGTTCACGGCCTTGCCGTAAACTGTAACATGATGCACACACAATGAGCAAAAGAGCTCATTGTGGCGCAAGCTGTCTCAGGTTTTTATGCAGAAAGCGCATAAAAACGCCTTCGCGAAACCACCTGTGAACAGTAACCTTTCTTTTCTTAATATTTTCCCAGATGAAAAGAGTACAGGATCCGCTCCTTCACCTTTTTCCCGAAAATCTTCTCGATGGCCTCCTGATAGTAGTCCAGCTGGGTCTCATAGCGGTTCCACAGCTCTCCCAGCGTACCCACGGAATCCGTCTTGTAATCCAGCAGAACCACACCGTCCTCTTCCTCAAAGAATACGTCGATGATCCCCTGGATGAGAACCGTCTCCTTCTCCGGGAAGCTTTTTTTCAGTCTGCGGGCGTCGATGCCCAGCACAAACGGCTGCTCCCGATAAAGTCCGCCTTCCCTCTGGGCCTTCCACATTCGGAAAGCCAGGGGGGAGCACAGGAATTCCTCTACCCTCTGCTTCCGCACTGCCTGCAGATATTCCCCGGTCAGCCTTCCGCTCTCTGCCCCACTCTGGAGAAATGCACCCACCGAAGCCGACAGTTCCTTTCTCTGAATCCGCCGCCTGTATTCCCGGTAATCTTCCGGGAATCCCTCCGCCCCTTCCAGGGCACTCCAAAGCACTTTTTCAAAGTCCAGAAGCTCCATCACCCTGTGATAGGCATTTCCCCGGACTGCACCGCTGACAGCCTCTTCCTCTCTGCGGAAAAGGGGGATGTATGGCTGCACCTCCTTCGCCTCGAAGGTATGGTATGCCGCCTCATCCCGGTCCGCCATTGCGGCTATTTTCAGCTCTGACACTGTGGTCTTCGTATAGAGATCCGCCAGCTCCTCATAGGGATAAACGGCATTCAGTCTCTCTGTCAGCTTCCTTTCCGCCTCCGGATCTCCCAGTCTGTCAGCCTGTTCCAGCAGCTCTCTTCTATGATAAAACTGTACCTGCTCCGCAATCTCCTCCGCGGCCTCCCCTGTTTCTTCCGTCACGGAAACCCGAATACTGGTCCCCGGCAGAACCGGCAGCAGAAAGTCCAGAAAAGAACCTGCCTCCATGAAATCCAGGCCCGTCAGCCTTCCGCCGCCCAGCTCCCTGCACTTCTCCCACTTTTCCGCCGCGTTCTCCAGAACTCCGGTCAGAATCAGCTTCTCTCTGGCCCGGGTCATGGCCACGTAAAGCAGGCGCATTTCCTCCGCAAGACTGTCCTCCCGCAGCTTTCTCGACAGCACCGTCCGGCGCAGAGTCCTATTCCGGATGCGCCTCTCCGGGTCCACATAATCTGTGCCCAGTCCCAGGTCCATATCCAGTATCAGCGCCTGATTGGCATCCTGCATGTTAAACCGTTTACTCAAGCCTGCCACAAAGGTTACAGGGAACTCCAGCCCCTTGCTCTTATGGATGCTCATAATGCGGACCACATCCGCATTTTCGTCCAGAAGCTCCGCCTTGCCGGAGTCCACGTCATATTTTTCCAGCTGTTCCATATATCGGATAAAATGAAACAGTCCGAAATAGCTGGTTTTCTCGAAATCTGAGGCTCTGGTCAGCAGCATTTCCACATTGGCTCTCTTCCTGCTGCCGGAGGGAAGGGCGGTCACATAGTCCAGATAGCCGTAATCGTTGATGAGCCGGGTCAGCAGCTCCCGGACAGGAAGGTAGACCGTGTATTCCCGGTATCCGGCTATCCGTCGGAGGAAGCCTGCGGCTTTCGCTCCCAGAGGAGTAACTGCTTTATCCGGTTCCCTCTCCCTCTTTCCACCCCGGTCTGCTCCGTCTGGCTCTCTCACCCCCGCCGTCTCCGTTCTGCTCACAGATGTTTCCTGTGCCAGAGCCGCTCTGTCTGCACAAATTCCCTGCGCAGTTTCCACTCTGCCCGCACAGGCTGCCTGCCCCATCCCTGATCCCGCCTCCGCAGCCTGCTCATATCGCCCATACTCAATCGAATACCGCTTCAGTGCCTCATACAGACTGCAGTCCTTCCCATGACTGCGGATAACAGCAATCTCCTCCTCCGTGAATCCGCCGAACACAGACTTCATCACTCCGAACAGCGGAATGTCCTGAAAGGGATTGTCCAGCACCCTCAGCAGCTGCAGCAGCTCCTGGACCTCCGTGGCCTCGAAATATCCGGTTGTGGAAGTGATATATACCGGAATGCCTTCCTTTTCCAGCGTCTCCCGGAACGGCTCGTCCCAGCCGCTGTTGGTCCGCAGGAGAATCACCATGTCGCTGTACCGCACAGGCCTGCTCTCTCCGCTTCCCCTGTCCGTCACCTGAAAGCTTCCCTTCAGCTCCCTGATTTTCCGGGCAATGACCATGGCTTCCACCTGCTTCGGGTCCGCTTTCCCATCCCTGCCCGGCTTCTCTGCCAGCAGGAGCTCGCCGGCACAGTCTCCGTTCTCCGGATAGGCCGCCCCCGGATACAGCGCCGCTCTCTCGTCATAGGCCACTCCGCCCGCCTCTTCGCTCATCAGCCGGCCGAACACTTCGTTTACCGCATCCACCACCTGGGTGCGACTGCGGAAGTTCTTCGACAGATCGATTCTCCTGCGGGGGCCTTCGGAGGACTCATAGGTATTATATTTTTCCAGGAAAAGCTCAGGTCTGGCCAGACGGAACCGATAGATGCTCTGCTTCACATCCCCCACCATAAAGCGGTTGAACCTTCCCTCTTCCTCTCCGGAAACCGCCCGCAGAAGATACTCCTGTACCAGATTGCTGTCCTGATATTCATCCGTCAGTATCTCTTCGAAATGCTGGCGATACTCCTGCGCCACGGCGCTGCCTCCGGCCTCTTCCCCCTGCCCGTCCAGCAGAATGTCCAGGGCAAAATGCTCCACATCAGAGAAGTCAACCGCCTTCTTCTCCCGCTTTTTCTCTGCCATCCGACGGTCAAAATCCAGCGTCAGATCCAGCAGCGTGCTCACCGGTCCCCGGCATGCGGCGCTCTGTCTGGCCGCAAGCTCCAGGTTTGTGGCAAAAAAGCGTTCCCCCAGCCCCTGAATACTCTCCTTCACCTGAGCCCGCATCTCCTTCGCCAGTTCCCTCTTCACCGCCGAGACACTCTCATCCTTTTTGGAGGGAAGCCTTCCGAAATTCACCGCCTCCAGCTTTACCGAATACTCCTCCAGGGAATCGCACCGAAGCAGTCCCTGTACCTGTTCCAGTTCCCGGTCCACAAGCTCTCCGTACTGCCAGGGACCGTCCGGCTCCTGACACAATGCCCGGACCTTCTCCAGCTTCTCCACACAGCCCGCAACCATGCGCCGCAGATGTTCCCTGAGCCAGCGGGCATATGTACTTTCATTCATGTCCTCCACTGTGCTCCCGGCATAGTCTCCTTTTCTTGCCTCCAGCCACGCGGCGGGCCAGGGAAAGCTGGACGCATACAGGGACAGATTCAGAATATGCTGCTCCAGCACCCTTTCCTTCCCTCCCGGGCAGAAATATTCCACACAGAAGCGAAACTCTTCCCCGCCGGAGGCATAGGAATCCTCTATCAGCTCCTCCAGGGCCTCCTGCTGCATCATTTTGATTTCTCCCTCGTCCGCAATCCGGAAAGCCGGATCCAGCCCGATTTCGTTGAAATGATTCCGCAGCAGGAACAGGCAGAAGCTGTCAATTGTGGTAATCTGGGCATTGTGCAGCAATGTGGCCTGCCGCTGAATATGCTCGGATTCCGGAGATTCCGAAAGCCTTGCGGAAATCCCTGCCGCAATCCGCTCCCGCATCTCCGCCGCCGCCGCGTTGGTAAACGTGACAATCAGCAGCCGGTCAATGTCCACCGGCTTCCTCTCGTCACAGACCATCCGCACAATGCGCTCCACCAAAACGGCGGTTTTGCCGCTTCCCGCCGCCGCCGATACCAGTATATTACAGCCATGCAGTTCGATGGCCTCCCGCTGCTCCGGGGTAAATGTAACCGCCATA
>JAAWLQ010000327.1 GCA_022797995.1 Lachnospiraceae bacterium | reverse complement strand
CCAGTCACACCAGATTCCCATGGTGGAATGGTGGATATGATTGCGGCGCATTACAACGTCGATTGCGGCATGGATCTTGATTCCGGCAATCTCCGCACCGCCCAGCTGCTGCATGTTGTTGATGTGGTGGATGTGATTATCCTCGATGAGGCTGAACACAGCGCCCATGCGTCCCACGATACCGGTCTGCTCGCAGTGATGGATATGACAGCGGCGGACGATATGGCTTCCGATATTTTCTTTGGTCCACCCGTGGTACTGGCCGCGGCATACGGCGTCACGCTCCATCTGGGTGGGGCTTTTCACATATTTTCTGGTAAAATAATGATCGTTTTCCGGGTCATAATATTTCCCGAGAGAGATACCGCAGCATTTGCTGTTGCTGATATCACAGTCCTCGATAATCCATCCCTTTGACCAGTGGGGACCGATCATTCCGTCCTGATAAGCTGCGGGAGGGGCCCAGGTGGTGGCTGCTTTTTCCACGGTAAAGCCGCTGAAGGTGATGTAGTTTACCCCTGTTTTGGAAGGCATGAAGCAGTTCCTGCGCACATTGATTTCCACGGTCTCCTCATTGGGATTTTTCCCCTGGAAATTGGCGTAGATTACAGTTTCATCCCCATCCTGTTCGGTATACCATTTGTATACGGACCATTCCGGCTCCCAGGAGGGCGCATAGACTTCTCCTTTGACACATTCCTCCAGAGATTCTGCTTCGTACAGCTGGCGGCTGTTGAGATAAACGGCACCGGTATGACGCACTACCGGCGCAAAGTACCAGTCTCCGCCTATCATTGTGGTGTAGGGATTGTAGCTTCTGAATACCCCGTTATTCACACGGCAGACCCACACGTTGCCTTCGTAATGCTTCCAGTTTTTCATATCTTCCGCACCGGTGATTACCGCCCCCAGCGGTTTCTCGCTGCGATATACAATTCTGGAATCTTCCGTGCCCCCGTTTACCGGATCCACATACTCATGATACACGCCGGGCGCCACCAGAATCTCGTCGCCGGGCATCGCAATTTTTGCCGCATCATTGATGTGCTTGAAGGGCATTTCCTTGCTGCCGTTCCCGTTTTTCGGAGCGGCATTGCTGACATAGATAATCATAGTCTGACCTCCTGTTTTCCGACCGTCAGGTCTGTTTTCTCCTGCTTCTTTATCAGTATAGTACAGGCATCAGGAAAGAACCAGTTACTTTTTGGCTTATGTTACTCAAATATTGCGCTATCTGATGTGAACCTGCGAAATGCACTGGAATACGAAAGCAGAAAACGAATTTTGAAATGTAATGCCGGGAGGACAACTCGTTGATTCAGGGCGAAATTTCCCAAAAGAAGCAATGACACCGGAAAGGGTTCTATGATATAATGACCTTATTCGAGAAAGGAAACGGCCGAATGGCCATCCTGTCATGAGCGATGCTGTGCTCATGATATAATGACCTTATTCCGGGCAGGAAACGGCCGGAACGAAAGGAGCGCAAAATGAAAGCGATGTATGCGGATGCGGGGAAAATATTTGCAGAGCTGGTGGAGATTGATTCGCCTTCTTTAAAGGAAAAAAAGATGGCCGGGCATATCCGAGAGATGTTTCTCGGGCTGGGAGTGGAGCTGACGGAAGACGACAGCGCCAAAGTGACTGGTTCCGATGCGGGTAATCTTTACGGCTGTGTAAAGGGAGGAAAAGAGGGGAAACCGATTCTTCTGTCCGCACATATGGATACGGTCATGCCGGCCTGCGGGAAGAAGGCGGTGTTCGGAGAGAACGGAGAGGTGCGCAGCGACGGCACAACCGTGCTGGGGGCGGATGACCTGGCCGGTGTCACTGCCATTTATGAGGCGGTAAAATATCTGAAAGAAAATCATATAGCCCACTATGATATAGAGCTTCTGTTCACAACGGGGGAAGAGATTTATGGCAGGGGGGCAAAGGCATTTGACTGCGGAAGACTGCGCGCAGACCGGGCGTACGTTCTGGACCTGAGCGGGAGGATAGGGGACGCGGCATATGCGGCTCCTTCCATTCTCTCCTTCACTGCCTGCATGGAGGGGAAAGCCGCCCATGCGGGCTTCTGTCCGGAGGAAGGGGCCAATGCCATAGCGGCGGCGTCCCGGGCCATAGCTGTACTTCGGCAGGGGAGAATCGACGAAGACACCACGGCCAATATCGGAATGATTTCCGGGGGCAAGGGGATTAATATCGTGTCGCCGGAGTGCGTGGTGCGAGGGGAGGTTCGCAGCCTGAAGCATGAAAAGGCCGTGGAATTTCTCGGGGAATACAGGGAAACCTTTGAAAATGCGGCAGAAGAATCCGGGGTCAGACTGCGCTGGGAAGAGTCCGTGGATATCAGGGCCTATGAGACGGGCCTTGACAGCAGGGCTGTGACAGAGTACCGGAAAGCGGCGGAAAAAGCGGGGATAGAGCCCATGCTGGTAAAGACATTCGGCGGAAGCGATGAAAATGTCTATTTCCAGCATGGGATAGAAGGAATCGTAATGGCCACATCCATGAATTGCGTTCACAGCTGTGAGGAATATACGAATATTCATGAAATTGTGTCCGTCACGGAAATCCTGATTCATTTGCTTTGCGGGGAAGAGGAATAAATTACTCCAAAGCCATTTTTTTGACCCTTGTGAAAGCATTCTGCACATAGGGAACCGCCAGGATGACCAGAGTGACGGCGGCCTCCGTGTAGATATAGATACCGTTGTAGACCAGGGAATAGGGCAGAGGCGCCCAGCCCTCCCAGGCGTATTCGGCGAAGAAAATCCAGCCGGATACGGTGGCAAAGATCCATCGTCCCACGATACCTGCCAGGTAGCCTTTGATGAGTCCCTTTTTTTGATGAGAGAACAGTCCGGAGAGACCGAAGGCGCCGAATGCCAGAATATAGTCCACCAGCAGCTGGGCGGGATGTATCACGAAGGGATCGATGAGAAGCTGCAGAATGCCGTAGGCGACGCCTGTGATCAGACCGGCGCCGAGACCGAACCAGTAGCCGGGAAGGCAGATGAACAGCATGGAGAACAGAGTGACGGACCCTCCGAAGGGAAAGCGGTAGAGCTTCACATTGGACAGAACTGTGCCCAGAGCGATGGAAACGGCGCAGAAGGCCAGCTGTCTGGCGCTCAGCTTCAGAGAGCCTTTCCCGGACGCCTTCTTTCGGGCAAAGGCCACAGCGATGGCCAGAAGGGCAATTATGACGATGACAAGCACTGCCTTGCCCAGGGTGGTGGGGATGTAACTGATGTCATCCCCGTCTGTGATTACATTGTACAACATAAAAAATCCTCCTTACTTTTGGCTAAGGAGGAACGACATCGGCAACTGCAGAACACAGAAGCCACCGGGAAATCCCTTTGCTCTGTACGACTCTGCCGCGATTTAGATACGCGTTTTCGTTGCTATGCTTCCTTACGCCGGTATTATCCGGTTCAAGTAGTGAGGGTTAGAGACGGTGCGTGGCACCGTTTCAGTCTCAGCGATGTGCTCCCCTAGCGGTTATTATTATGTTCAGGTTTTAATATAGGGCATTTCAGCCGTGCTGTCAAGCGGTTTTGTAACGTTATTTTTTAAACGGTTTCCCCAAAAAGTTCAGTACCCTGTCTGAACGGTTACAATGTTCCTGCCGTATGGTTTCACATCGCCGGAGAGTAGGTAACTGTAAAATGACAAAAAATTGTCGTTGCTTTGAAAAATGTGGCAGGGTATTATGGACCTTGGATAATAGAATCCTGATCTTGGATTCTATTATGGACCTTGGATAATAGAATCCTGATCTTGGATTCTATTATGGAACCGGTAAGACCAGCTGTCGAGGCCAGGTACTTCGGAAGGCAGCTACAGGGTCATGACGGAACAACAGAAAGGAAGCAATATATGCGTGGAAATAAATTGGTTGTGGGTATCCTGGCCCATGTGGATGCAGGTAAGACGACTCTTGCGGAAGGACTTTTATACACCTGCGGCCGTATCAGAAAGCTGGGCAGGGTGGACCATAAGGATGCCTTTCTGGATAATTTCTCTCTGGAGAGGGAGAGGGGCATTACCATTTTCTCAAAGCAGGCACAGATTCCGTGGGAGGGACTGGACATCACGCTGCTGGATACTCCGGGACATGTGGATTTCAGCGCGGAGATGGAGCGTACCCTGCAGGTGCTGGATTATGCGTTGCTGGTAATCAGCGGCTCCGACGGGGTCCAGAGCCATGTGCAGACACTCTGGCGTCTGCTGGGGCAGTATAAGATTCCGGTATTCCTTTTTGTCAACAAGATGGACCAGCCGGGGACTGACAGGGAGAAGCTGCTGGAAGAGCTGCAGGCAAAGCTGGACGGCGGCTGTCAGGCATTTGGCCCGGAGGCGGAGGACGGCGGAGAGACCTTTTGGGAGGAACTTTCTCTGTGTGATGAAGGACTGCTGGAGGAATACCTGGAAACGGGACGCCTGGGGGAGCATTCTCTGGCGGAGGCAGTCAGAAGGAGGCATCTGTTTCCCTGCTATTTTGGTTCTGCCCTGCACCTGGACGGCGTGGAGGAGCTGCTGAAAGGAATTCACAGATACGCTGTCTGTCCCGGGTATCCAGAGGCATTCGGGGCCAGAGTCTATAAAATTTCCAGGGACGCTTCCGGAAACCGTCTGACTCATCTGAAGGTTACGGGAGGAATCCTGCGGGTGAAAATGCCAGTGAGCAATTCCGGCAGTGCGGGAACAGAGGCGGAAATCTGGGAGGAGAAGGCAGATCAGCTGCGCGTTTACGGAGGAGCCCAGTATACTGCGGTGGACTGCGTGGAAGCCGGGGGTATCTGCGCCGTGACAGGATTGGACAGGACTTTCGCCGGGCAGGGGCTGGGCCGGGAAAGCCGCAACGAACTTCCGATTCTGGAGCCTGTGCTGACCTATGGACTGATACTGCCGGAGGGCAGCGACGCAGTGAAGGTGCTGGGACAGCTGCGCAGGCTGGAAGAAGAGGAGCCGCAGCTTCATGTGGTCTGGCAGGAGGCA
>JAAWLQ010000326.1 GCA_022797995.1 Lachnospiraceae bacterium | reverse complement strand
GTAAGTTATAAGGTATTGTCAAGAGAAGACGTAAGGGAGGAAAACCCTGAATTTATTCCGGGAGATAAGTTTACAGTCAAAGACGCAGGTAAGTATGAGTTCCGGGGCTTCTGCGCCAGGCCGGGAAAGAGCGGCCCAGAGCCATCCTGTTTGAGTCGCTGGCCCTGTGGGGAAGGGCTGTGGGAGAGCTGGTCTCTGTGCCGACCTTTGCTTTCTACAGCATTGCCGCCATCGACTGGACATGGAGGCGGACCGGAGGGAAGGGAGTGCCTGGTATCCTGTCTGTAGGCCCATGGAAAAAAGGGCTCAGTGAATATGTGCCGGGGTTTTCTGCCGATTTTTTGCGATATGCTGGAGAGCTTCCCGGGGCGATGTCCTATGTATGGCGTCTGAGAGGAAAGTATGGCCTGAAGAAGCTGGGGCTGATGTCCGTATTGATGAACAGAGGGGATTACAATCTCTGTGGGTATTCCAGGCTGTTTCAGCCGGGCGGGCGTTGGTTCGGGGTGGAATACCGGTTCACAGGGCCGCTGTCTGTCCACAGACAGACGGTGGAGCACAATGATTTCTCCTGTCCAATTTGCACTTCCGGAGAACGGCTGATTTACATCTCTCTGGGAACGATTTTCAATGAAAATGAGTCGCTGTTACAGGAGATGATTCGGCAGTTTGGGAGGGATTCCGGCAAAATAACGGATTCTTGCGAGAGAAGAGATTCTGACAATAGAAGAGATTCCGATAAAATAACGGATTTCTGTGAGAGAAAAAATTCTGACATTAGAAGCACTTCCAGAGAAAAAGAGAACCTGGATAGGCAGGGAGATTTCGGCGGGGAAAGAGATTCCTGTGAAGGAAGAAACTTTGGTGTCGATGAGAAGCCGGAGAAAGAACAGTTTCGAGTGGTTTTGGTCTGGGAAGGAAACCGCAGGTTCCCGGAGAATTTCATTGTGCGTCCTTTTGTGAATCAGAATGAGATTTTGCGTCGTGCCGACCTTTTTATCACGGCAGGAGGCGTGAACAGCATCCATGAGGCCCTCTATTTCGGGGTGCCCTGTCTGCTGTGCCCTCAGCAGGGGGAGCAGCTTCTGAATGCGAGACAGTTTCAGCGGCTGGGTTTCGGCCGGATATTGCGCAATCCGGCCAGACTCCGTCAGGAAGCACTGGAATGTATGGAACTGCGCAAAATCTGGAAGGAAAAAAGGCGGGCGGCAATGACAGCAGTGTCTTTAAGAGAGGTGCTGGAGATATTTGAGAGGTTGAATGAAAAGTCGGAGAGCCCAGGGGAGCTGTAAGTTGCAGTATTTATGGTTGTAGTATACAGGAACAATTAATTCATAAATGTGCATTGCGGGCGGCAGATAAAGATTTTATAATCAAATGTATAATCGGGGTTTGTAAATATTGCAGGAGTGGGAGGTGATACCATTTTATGAAAGTTTTTCTATGTGGTGGCGGTGCAGGTACGCAAACGATTGCAGTAAATAAAAGATTAAATGAGGTAATTGACCATTCAAAACCTTGCTTGTATGTACCATTTGCAATGGAACATACAAGGTATGCCGACTGCTATAAATGGATAAAAGGCGAATTGGAAAATGTTGATATCCCTTCTATTGAAATGGTAAACACCGCAGATGAACTGGTAGCTAAAAATATGAATAATTTTGGTATGATATTCATTGGCGGAGGTAATACATTTAAATTGTTACATGATTTAAAAACAAGCGGAGCATTTGAGAAAATAAAGGAATATTTGAATAGTGAGGGAGTTGTTTTTGGCGGAAGCGCAGGTGCAATAATCTTCGGAAAAGATTTGGAAGCCTGCAAACTTGATGATACAAATGAAGTGAATTTAAGGGATATAGATGGATTTGATGTATTAAATGGAACATCGATTTTATGTCATTATACAAATCGAACTGCTGAAAAGGATGAGAAAAGCAGGCAATACCTGTTGGAAGTTTCAAAACATAGAAGAGTCATAGCTTTGCCGGAAGAAGTAACACTTTTTGTAAATGGTGAGGATATGGAGGTTATCGGAAACAGACCTTATTTCCTTTTTGAAGGTGGTGCAATTTTGAAACAGCCTGAAGATTCCGAAACGCGAGTTTTATAAACAGGAGTATAGATTGGTATATTATGAACTGACATGTAAGGAGGAAAACAGAATGAGAAAATTTGCAGTTTTATTGTATCCGGACTTTTCTTTGCAGGAGATAGCCTGTCTGACATCTGCGCTGACAGTCTGGTTTGGCGAGAAGATTGATTATATCGCAAGCGAGAATAAAGTATACCGGAGCGAAGACGGCTTGCAGGTTCTTCCCACGAAAACAACGGCTGATGCGAAGATTACGGACTATGACTGCGTGATTTTGCCGGGGACAATGAATCCCCTGCCCGCGTTGTTCGATGAGAAGCTGATGGAATTTATGAAGGGCGGAAATGGTTCGGATATTGTTTTCGCGGCAATTTCTTCTTCGCCAATCTTATTATCCAAAGCAGGAATTCTAACGGGCAAAAAGTTTACTTCCGGCTATTTCATGCAGATGGCAGACACCTTTGACTTTGTCGAAAAAGAGAACTTCCTACACAAAGGCATCGTGGAAGATGGGAATGTCATAACAGGGATTGGTATGTTTTTCAGAGAATTTGCGGAGGCTGTATTGACAAGATTCGGATATGACATCGGCCACAGCTTCATGCGGGATACACCGGATGAATATACGGAGGAAGAGCTGACATTCTATTGGTCTGAACAGGATTATCAGGAATTTTTGGAGGAATTGAAGGCGTACACCGCACAGTAACCTCATGCTTGTGCCTGCATTACCCTGTATGGAAAGTAAGGCAATATCAGAATCCAGGCGTTGCGAGGGTAAGTATTCTATGGTCAGGAAATGAGCAGGGAAGCTTATATTGACAGTACGGTTTCTGCAAGACAGGATTCAGGACTTTCACAGGAATAGAAGAAAATATAGCGGTAGGTCGTGATACGGGGAGAATAGAAAAACTGAGGGGAAACCGGGATGCCTGGGAGAATGGCCCCGGGAAAAACCGGGACAAAGGGGGCGGACGGAATGGGAACAAGCCATATGGAGAGACCTAAGGAAACAGGAAAAACAGAGAAAACAGCAGGAAGACAGACGGTTCTGGTGACAGGCGCAACCGGCTTTCTGGGGGAATATCTGGTGCGGAGGCTTGTGAAGGAATACAGGGTACTGGCACTGGGACGGAACCAGGAGAAGGGCAGACAGCTTGAGGCATATGGAGCTCTGTTCTGTCAGGGAGACTTTACGGACCGGGAGAGCTGTGCTTCCTGCTTTGAAGGGGTGGATTATGTAATCCATGCGGGGGCTCTTTCCACTGTGTGGGGAAAGTGGGAGGATTTCTACCGGACCAACGTGGAGGGAACCGACCTGGTAGCCGGGCTGTGTCTGGAGAATGGTGTCCGGAGGCTGGTCTACATCTCTTCCCCCAGCATATACACCGGAAAAGAAGACCAGTATCATATTCGGGAGGATCAGGCTCCCGGACAAAATGACCTGAACTATTATATCAAATCCAAGCTGATGGCGGAAGGTGTGATCCGCAGGTGGAACAGAAAAGGACTGGAGACGGTCATCCTGCGGCCCAGAGGACTGATCGGCATTGGAGATACCAGCCTGGTGCCCAGGCTCCTCCGGGCCAACAGGAAGACAGGGATCCCTCTTTTCCGGAATGGCAGGAATCTGGTGGATATCACCAGCGTGGAGAATGTGGCTCTGGCCTGTGAGCTGGCCATGAAGGCCCGGGGCGTTTCCGGGAAGGTATTCAATATTACCAACGGGGAACCCATGGCATTTCGCCGGATTCTGGAACAGTTTCTGGATGCTATCGGAGAACAGCCCCGTTACCTGCGATTGCCCTTTGGGGCGGTGTATGCCGTGGCGGAGGGACTTGAGTGGATTTACCGGATATTGGGGCTGCACGGGGAGCCGCCGCTGACTCGCTATACAGTTTGTACTCTGGGGTATGCTCAGACTATGGACATCCGCCAGGCCAGGGAGATTCTGGGATATCAGCCTGAGAAGACGCTGGCGGAATCCATCCGGGAGTATGGTGCATGGTGGAAGGAAGTTCATAGTGGAACAGCCTCAAAGGACTCAACGCAGCAGACAGGGGAGGACAAAGCGGAATATGGCAGGCGAACCGGGACTGTAAAGCAGACTGCCGGCGAAAGGAAGAAAGAAGACGGCGGAAAACAGGGGAATCCTGCGCGCCACGGTAAGGTAGCGGAAGTGCGGATATACCGCTGCGGCTCCTGTACCAACAATCTGGGAATCATTTTCCGGGGAGGAATAGCAGACGGAAGAGAGGAAAAACGGCAGTTTCCGGCCCGTGCTGTGTTGATTCGCCATCGGGAGCTTGGCAATATCCTCTATGACACCGGATATTCCCGGGAAATCTTCGGGGGCGGCATGGCTTTGCGGCTGTACCGACTGCTGAATCCGGTACAGCTGGAGAAAGGGGAGACCATAGCCGAGAGGCTAAAGCAGGACGGAATAGCGCCGGAGAGTGTGAAGACCATTCTGTTGTCCCATGCCCACCCGGATCATGTGGGGGGACTGTCACAGTTTTCAGGTTATGATCTGATAGGCCTGGGGGAGACTTTAAATGCCCTGCATCACCCCAGCGTCCGCAGACTGATGTTCCGTTCCATGGTGCCTCCAAAGGGCAGTATCCGCAGGGAAGTGCGTCCGGAAATCTGTCTGCGGGATCATTTCCTTTGCAATTATTTTGAGGAAGTGTACGATCTGTTTGGAGACGGCAGTCTGGTAGGAGTGCGGCTGGAAGGGCATTCCAGGGGACAGATGGGCTTGTGGATTCCGGATGTAAATCTTTTCCTGGCGGCGGACGCCTGCTGGGGAGGGGATCTGGTGAGAGCTACCCGGCGTATGCGCCTGTTGCCTAAGCTGCTGCAGGATGATTTCACTGCCTATGAGGACAGCCTGAAGAGAATCTGCCATATGAAACGGGATTATCCGCAGATCAAGGTGTGCTTC
>JAAWLQ010000325.1 GCA_022797995.1 Lachnospiraceae bacterium | reverse complement strand
GATTTGAACCCTCGCGCCGGTCACCCGACCTACACCCTTAGCAGGGGCGCCTCTTCGGCCTCTTGAGTATTTCTCCTTAATCCGAACGCATCTCTGCCAATTACATTTTGTGTCAGTTACATCCCCTGACGCAAAAATTATTATACATAAATCATCTTCACTTGTCAACTGCTTTTTTCATTTTATGTAAGATACCGGCATCTACCTTTCTCACAATAAAATCTGCAATACATCCACAGAGAATTCCGCTCATAACCCCAAACAGAACATCGGTGGGATAGTGTACCCCCAGATAGAGCCTGGACAGCCCAATCAATCCCGCAAGTATAAGCGCTGTATAGCCTATCCATCCCTTCAGTCTTCTGTGGAAAACCCAGGCCGACGCAAAAGAACTTCCCGTATGCCCTGACGGAAAAGAAAAGTCTCCGGGTTTTTCTATCAGAGGCACCAGGCCTTCTATCATTTCATATGGTCTTATTCTTCCCACCACATTCTTCAATATTATATTATTAATGAAAAGAGAAACTACCAACGCGAGCAGGCTGGTAATACCTGCCTTTCTGGTTTTGGGAAACGCTGTTAATGTCAATGACACCACAACCCAGAATATCGCGCCGTCTCCAAGCATCGTAATTGTCTTCACCACAGGTGTCAGAAACGGATTCCTGACTGCTTCCTGAATAAAGAGTAAAATGTATGCGTCTATATTGCCAATCCACTCTGTCATCTCTATATCAAATCCTTTTCACACTCTGGAAATTTCAGGAATGGGGCACCGCATACTGCTGCACGGCCGTCTCATATAAATCATTCCCCTGTGCATCCATAACCACAATAACCGGAAAATCTTTCACATCCATTCTTCTGATTGCCTCTGTCCCCAGGTCATCGTAAGCAATGATTTCGGACCTGACAATCGCACGCGACAGCAACGCGCCGGCTCCTCCTACCGCTGCAAAATACACGGCACCGTTGCGCCTCACCGCCTCTTTTACCTCCTGATTCCGCCTGCCCTTGCCTATCATTCCTTTCAACCCCATGTCCAGCAGAACAGGGGTATACTTATCCATACGGCTGGCAGTGGTGGGTCCGGCAGAACCGATCACCCTTCCGTCTCTGGCCGGAGACGGCCCCATATAGTAAATCACATTTCCTCTTACTTCCATTGGAAGCTTTTCATTTCGCTCCAACCCTTCGCACATCCTTTTGTGGGCGGCATCCCTGGCCGTATATATTGTCCCGGTCAGATATATGTAATCTCCCGCATGCAGAGAGGCGGCCATCTCGTCTGTCAACGGCACAGTAACATGTCTCTTCATTCTTCTACTCCCCGTGCGCTTCGGCGCACATACCAGTCATCCGGACTGCAATTCAATCTTATATTCACAGTATTTTCACCATATGCCGATTTACATGACAGCAGATATTTACCGCCACGGGAAGCCCGGCAATATGGGTGGGGAAGGTGTTAATATTCACGGCCAGGGCGGTAATACTTCCTCCCAGTCCTGCCGGACCGATTCCCGACTGGTTTATCCTGCTCAGAAGCTCTTCTTCCATCTCACGCACATAAGGAATATCTGAGCGTTCGTTTACCGGACGAACCAATGCTTCCTTTGCCATCAGCGCACATTTTTCGAAGGTGCCCCCGATGCCCACCCCTACAACCATGGGCGGACAGGCATTGGGACCTGCATCTTTTACCGCTGTCAGAACCGCATTCTTAACTCCTTCGATTCCGTCCGCCGGTTTCAGCATAAATATGCGGCTCATGTTTTCACTGCCAAAGCCCTTTGGTGCAACTTTGATTTTCACCTGTTCACCGGCTACGAGGTTATAATGTATGACAGCCGGTGTGTTGTCATTTGTATTCTCTCTGAAAATCGGATCTCTGACCACGGATTTACGCAGGAAACCGTCTCTGTATCCCTGACGCACACCTTCCTGAATCGCCTCTTCCAGAATACCACCTTCAAAATGTACCTCCTGCCCAATATCCATAAAAACAACAGCCATGCCGGTATCCTGGCATATTGGGATCATATCTTCCCCCGCAATCTTCAGATTCTCCTGAAGCTGTTCCAATATCTGTCTCCCCAATGGAGATATCTCCCTTTCCGCCGCTCCCTGCAAGGCACATTTCATATCTTCGGAGAGAAAATGGTTGGCCTCTATACACATTTCTCTTACAATCTGCGTTATTTCACTGACATTCAGTGTTCTCATTCCCTCTCCCCTACTCCACAATCTGCTTTCTCACTGCTTCCAGCTCTTCTTCCGTGGCACTTCCCGGAACCCAATTAATCTTCCGACCATCATTCCGGTATCTTGGAATTACATGCATGTGAAAATGATGAACCGTCTGTCCCGCCGCCTCTCCGTTATTCTGTACAAGATTCAATCCCACACAATGAAGCCTTTCCTTCATTTTTTCCGCCATTTTCTTTGCCAGAATCAGCACATCGGAAGCTATCTCTTCCGGAAGTTCGTAAAGATCATCCGCATGTTCCTTTGGCAAAATCAGCGCATGGCCCTTTGCAATCGGTCCCAGATCCAGAATGACCCGGAACTTTTCATCATCATATAAGGTTTTTGACGGAATTTCCCCATTGGCAATTTTGCAGAAAATACACCCCTCTTTTTTCATCTCTCTACCTCCGAAAGTTTTATTTCTCTTCGAATACAAATATCTGGTCCAATGTTCTCAAAATCTTAAAATCCCCTTTGGTCTTCATAATACCTGACATAAACGCTCTCTGAAATGTCATTCTCCCGCTTACAATATCTTCCATGGCAGCCTTATCCAGATGCATTTCCACATCCGGCTGTCTGGGGCTTCCGTAAGTACACTCCAGCTGCGTCCCATCCACCTCCAGAATCAATTTACGTTTTCTTTCCCCTATACTGATGGAATACTCCGCCCGAAGTCCCGGCTGCGGCCTGAAAGCCTTTCGGAAAGAAGTAAGATATTCCTCCACATTATTATCCATATCTTCTTCGCTGAGCATATCGCGAAACAGGCTGGTCAGCTCCTGGATATCCTGCTTCTGTCTCTGTACATAACTGTCGTCGGAAACATACTGTGACAGCTGCTCCGTCTCCTGCGGCGTCAGATTATTATCATTTGGTACTGCAATTTTCTGCTTTACCGCCTGATTACTGGCCGGAAAACAGGCCAGGTGCTGATTGATAGAGCGATACATGTCCTCTGTCTTCTTTTCAATAATGCGGATATACTGCTCATTCATTTCCAGCATAACTGTATTTTCTATATATCCGCAAATGCCGCTGCACGGAAGCCCGCCGAGAATTTCCCATGCGGTAGACAGATTCAACTTGGCTTCCCTCTCTCCATAGGTTGTGGACATAACCACCGGACACATATAAATATCCGCAATTTTCGCTTTGTCCCCGAACAGCCAGCAGGCATCCAGGAACTGCTGCATATATCCTCCGATTCCGTACCACTCCACGGTAGTGGCAAGAATAATTCCATCCGCATCCTTCAAGGTCTGCGGAAGCGTGGGTATGGTGTTCTTACACTCATATAAGGTATAACGAGTGACATTGACTCTGAGTTCTTCCAGAATTTCCTGCATTTTGTTGATAACAAATAATGTGGGATCATCAATAATACCTCTTCCGCCATAATAAATATTAATATTCAAAGTCACACCTCACAATTCATTCTTTTCTGTTCCGCACCATATATAAAGTCTCAGCAGGACACTGCTTCCTTTCTACGCCGGAAAAAACACATTATCGCCGCCGCAAGAAAACCTGTCACCAGACCGCCCACATGCGCCGCATTATCAATATTCTGTCCCATAAATCCCATATACAGAGAATAGAGAATCATTAAAAGTACTCTTGGTAATGTCACATTTTCCATTCGTCTGCCGGAGAAAAATACCATAGCCAGCAAAATCCCATCCAGGCCAAAAATCGCGCCGCTGGCTCCCAGGGAACCGGAAGGATCGTTATTTAACACCTTTGCCCAGAGAGACAGCAGGTTTCCCCCAATTCCCGAAAGGAAATATAAGATCCCATATCCCACATGTCCCACAGCCTTCTCAAGCATTGACCCAAGGGCGAACAAAATAAGCATATTGTTGAAAAGATGGTTTATTCCACTGTGAAGAAACATCGCCCAGAGGATTCTGTCATATTCTTTTTCGATAATCACATGATATGCATCCAGTATGCCTCTGCTATACAATATTTCACCGAATGACAAACTGCAAACAGCAAAAACAAGCACATTTACAGCAACTAATACCGTGCTCACAATGGGCCGGAACTCTGTCTGTCTCAAAAGAGCCATCCTCCTGTGTCGAATTTCAGTTGCATTGGTTCAATTCTAACACAACTTAAAATTCTTTTCAATCAATACTGTTTCCCTTTTATCTTATAATTATTTCACTTATCATTATTTCCCGATTATACTGTCGCTGCCATACGCCGAATGCTTTCGCCTCATCGAAAAATCACTGCGACATTTCCGAATCTTATTTCGTCTCCCTCATCCAGCCTCTGTTTTTCATATGGCCGCAGCCGCACATCATTCCTGAATGTTCCGTTTGTCGAGTTTAAATCCTCCAGGCAGACTGTTCCGTTCTCATTTGTGACACGGGCATGGATTCTGCTGACCGAAGAATCCATTAATGCCAGATCCACTTCTCCTTTCTTTTTTCCCACAGATAAAACGGATTTCTCAAGGCTTCCCAGCAATTTCCCTTCCGGTGTGCACAGACGATGGACTCGCTCCACCGTCTCTCCCCCTTCTTCAACATATACTGTCTGTCCATAGATTTCATCCGAATATGGTGTCTCTTCCGCCACAGCATAGCCGGTCATAATCTGCTGCATTGACTGTTCATATTCTTCTCTCAGCTTTTTCTCTTTTTTCTTCTTCCCTCCCAGAAGTCCCCGAATTCCTTTTTTCTCTTTTACCGGCATTTGAAGTATTTCGCATTCCTGCCGTGTATTCTCTGTTCCTTCCGGGCTTTCATTCCCGTTCGTCTGTATTTCCCCCCAACGACGGCTCTGT
>JAAWLQ010000324.1 GCA_022797995.1 Lachnospiraceae bacterium | reverse complement strand
GGGGACTTTCCCATTTTTTCATGTGTCGTCATACCTGCGCCTCCTGATTCTTTGTTTCGGTTGAGCCTGTTTTTTCAACTCTGTTTTCCTGCTCAGCTCTTATGGCTGCCTGACTCGTTTTTTGATTCCGCCGAAGCCTTTTTCAGCTCAGTTTTTTATAGATTGTCTGCCATTACTTTTCAGCATCAGAACAGCGAATACTCCGGATCATATTTCCTGACCATCCAGTTGGCGGCCAGAATGGTGAAGAAACAGAGGATTGACTGATAAAAGCCTGCCGCGCTTGCCATACCCAGATTACTGCTGGACACCATTGCCCGATAAATGTACAGATCTAAAATATCTCCCACCTCCAGCAGTACACTGTTGTTCCCGATCAGCTGATAGAACATGCCGAAATCTCCCCGGAAGATATTGCCGACGGCCAGCAAGGTCATAATGATAATGGTAGGTTTCAGACTGGGAATGGTGATATAGCGTATTCTCTGCCAGATATTTGCACCGTCAATCTCCGCCGCATCCACGATCTCCTGATCCATCCCCGTTATGGCCGCCAGATAGACAATGGAGCCATAGCCTGTCTGTTTCCACGCCTTGAAGAATACCAGCAGAAAGGGCCAGGGCGCCGCATTCACATAGACATTGAATCTCTCCATACCCAGACTCTGCAGCAGATTGTTGATAATCCCGGAATCGTATCCGAATATGGCGTCCACAATGGCGAGCACCACCACCCAGGATATGAAAAAGGGCAGAAACATAAAGGACTGAAACACTTTCTTAAACCATTTGCTGCCCAGCTCGTTGACAATGATGGCAAATCCAACCTCCAGAATGACTCCCACAGTAATAAACGCTATATTGTACAACAATGTATTGCGCATCAGCGGCCACAGCTTGTCCGAGATAAAGAGAAACCGGAAATTCTCCAGGCCGCACCAGGGACTTCCAAGGAACCCTTTGGTGAAGCTGAATCTCTTGAAAGCCACAATGATTCCGCCCATGGGAATATAGGAAAAAATAATGACATACATAACTGCCGGAAGCAGCATCAGGAGCAGAATTTTATTCTTCCGGACCTTTTTTGCAAAATTTTTGATAGCCCTCACCTCCCGTTCCCCGGCTTTACATAGACGCTTCTGAAACCGGTCAGATTATAATTGTGAGTTCGCGGATAGGTCAGACCCACAAAGAAGATTCCCGCATGATCCAGCGCCCGATATCCCCCGCCGCACAAGGGCAGGCATTCCCCCCGGGACTTTATCCAGCGCCAGCCGTCATAACCCTCTTTCTCCTCCGGATACAACATCAGCGAATACAGCAGCTCGGGTATCTGAAGCCCCGCCTCCGCCCTTATATTTCCAAATACACAGTTCCCTGTGGTATCCTTTCCGGTCTGCCCTCCGGCTGTCAGTAGAATTCCATCCCCGCCGCAGGCATATCTCAAGGCGCCCGGGACGCCGGGCTCCGCCAGCTCTCCTTCCGGTGTAATGCTCCGCCAGTACCCGCAGTCCTCTCCCATGGTACAGTCTTCCCGCATCCACATTCCATCCGGTATGATCTGAATCTCTCCGTCCACCAGCCGCAGCCCCGCGTCCCATTCATTTAGATTTCCCGTCAGGTCATAGATTCCGTCCCGGCTGTTATCATGGGCCCAGGTGACCGGACCGGATCCTGTCCGCACCACACCTTCCTCCTCTGATTCTCCATGCTCCTCTCTGTGCAGGAAGTCCACACCCCTGTCGCTGTTCCCATGGGGGAGAAAGCCTTTCTTTTTCGCCTCCAGAGCAAGAGCCGCCCGCAGTGCAAAGGGAGTCAGATTCCATCCCTTTCCTTTGCCCCGGCAGGCCTGCAGAGCCTGGTCAAAACTGATTCCGTATGCCGGAGTTCTAAGTGGCAACGAATATCCTCTGCCGTCGATCAGAACATTCTGGAATTTGGAGACATAGATTTCTTCCTGCACCTCTCCTCCGGAATAAAATGCCGGATGCATGATATCCGACCCTGTTTTGAACAATTCCCTGTTCCTGCGTGCGGAGATCCTCACCATGACGGAAGGAAGGCCCCAGTCATCCACAATCACCGTGTTGCTTCCTCCGGACAGTGTCTCCACCGCCGCCCGAAAATCCCGTAAATGCACTTCTTTCCAGGGTCCTCCCGGATGCTCCCCGTTAAATGCCTCTTCCAGTCTTCTGTTTATTTCCGCACAGGCTTCTCGCTTCTCCATGGTTTCCTTTCTGTCTTGCAAATATTCTGTTTGTATTCTTTCTGTGTTTTGTTCTGCTGTTGTATATTATTATAGATAGATTCCGGCTCTGTGCGTAACATATTAGATGATTTTGACAAACATATGGAACATATTTTACTTTTTTTGTCTGAATTCTATAATTACAGAAGCAACTTCTGCACAGTTACGTTTTTCTTGCGCCTTATGAAAGCTGAATTGCTGTGCCTTTTCTGTACTATAAAATTTTTAACATTAATTCAACACCTGCCTGTATTTATCCAGGCAACAATAATTGACATTCAAAAACGTTCCAATCTGTGCTACAATGAGAAAAACGAAGAGTACTGTTAGATGAGGATTTCACGATGCTGCGAAGAAATGATCTGCCTTTTTATATGGAAATGACTGCCTGCGACACACTTCGTGACCGGCACAATCTGCCAGGTCAGGATACGGATACGGAAAATCAGCTCCTCTATGTGGCAAACGGGTCCTGTCATGTAAAGATTTCTGACAGGACAGTCAAGGTGGCCTATCGAAGCATAGTCTATTTTCACCGATATGTGAAATACGATCTGGAGATTCCCTCCGGCGAAAACAATCTGGTCTATCGCCTGCATTTCCGGCCCTCTCAGAATTCTGCTCATCTGGATTTGGATACATTGTGTCAGAACAACGATATAATAGACGGTTTTATGAATTATAGAAATCGTTATTGTGTCCTTTATGATCAGGAAAATACTTCCTCCACCATAAACGAACTAATTCGGGAATTCCATGCCCCATCACTCCAGAAAGATGTCATGATGACGGCGCTTCTCACAGTTTTATATATCAAGATGTCCCGGACTTTTTTCACAAAGCGGAAGGCGGCCGGAATCCATTATATCAGTGAAGCAAAAAAATACATTGCCGAACACAGCAGCGAACCACTGACCATTCAGCAGATTGCCGACGCCGTTGGAATCAGCCGCTCTCACCTGGAGTCGCTGTTCTCCAAATACGCCGGCCGCAGAATCACCACCCATATCAATACGGTGCGGGCTGACAGAGCCGCCGCCCTGCTGACCCTGACCCGGAAGGATATCCTGGAAGTGGCGCTGGAGGTGGGCTATGAGAACCGCCAGCATTTCGCGCGGGAATTCCGGCGGCGTCATGGGATTTCCCCCAGTCAGTACCGGAAGCTATATGGCACGGTTGGGGGCGATGGGGCGGGGTAAAATGGGGGACATTAAACAATAGAATCCACGCTCTGCGAGGATTCTATTGTCATGAATAAAATGTGTTATAAATTTCCATCTGTATCTGCTTTGTCATTTCCCACACATCGCAATCCTGATTGGCCAGAATTGTCACCGATATGTCTTCTTTCGGATAATAGTTAAATCTGGCGGCAACGCCGTCATTCTGTCCGTCTTTATAGATACAGAACGGCTCTTTATCATCCGGCAGGAAAAGAAATTCAAGTGCATAACCATTTCTTTCATATAAGCCGGGAATTCCACACCATTCTTTTTCCCTCGTATATGGACAGTGGGCCGTAAGAAGCAGTTTTGCATGGATATCGTCCAGCAGGATCCTCTTCTGTATCGCGGTCAAAAGGAGATTCATGTCTTCCGCCGTTGTATAAGCCCCTCCGTCCGGCGTTCCCCTGGGCGGAAAACAGTAAATATTTTTCTTATATCCGATTACCCTGCCCTCTTCATCGTACAGATTCAGATAGCCTTCAGCCGTATTTTCATTGACAGAATCCATTGACAAAAAAGCAGTATTTCTCATTCCCGCTTTCCGAAACACATTTTCCGTCACATATTCCCGGTAGTTTATACCTGCGATTTTTTCTATTGCAAGCCCCAGCAAAACATAGGAGCAGTTACAGTACCGGACGTCTGAACCCGGTTCAAAATTAGGCTTCTTGTACGCAAAATTTTTTAAAAAATCCCTGCATTCTTTGATTGCATAATTAGGCGATGTGACAAAAAGTTCGGAATATTGTTCTCCCGCCTCCTCTTCCGCATCATCGTGAATACCGGATGTATGGTTCAATAGCTGCTCGATCGTAACATCAGGAGAAATTTCCGTTCCTTCCAGATCAATAATTCTCGTTATGTAATCTGACAATTTCAGTTTTTTCTCCTGTATAAGCTGCAGAACGGCCACCGCCGTAAACACTTTCGTAATAGACGCCGTATCAAATTTCGTGTCGATTTTATTGGGTACTTTAAATGCCCTGTTTGCAAAACCATACGCCCCTGAAAATACTGGATGCCCCTTGCGCGTTATCATACATACGCCGCTAAACCGATCATGTCCGGCCCAATCTTCACATAATGTTTTCGCCATGTCTTTGATTTTTCTGTTTATCAGTTCCGGATTTTGTTCTCTCATTTAATATCAGCTCCTGTTTAAAATATAATTCCATCATCCTGGGCATATAATTTCAGTGTTCCAAAAAATCCGCACCAGGAAATATTCTCTACGCCGTCAACTCGTTTGTCGAAAAATCGCATATCCATTTACCCTTATAATCCTTTTATAAATTCTTCGACATTCTTCACACTGCCGGCAAGCTTCAGCCATTTTTTCAATATATCCACATCTGTTTCCGATGTGATCCTTTTCTCCAATTCCTCCGGCACAGTTTCCTTTTCCTTTAAAAGATCCAGGATATCCTCTATTTTACCTTCAATCCTGCCCGTTTCTCTGCCTTCCTCATAGGATTCTTCCCTGATGACCTGCCGTACGTTCTCCTCATTATACTCGAAAATGCTCATATGCTTCACCTCTGCCTTGTTTGCCAGCAGGAATTCTCTCAGGATATCCTGCTC
>JAAWLQ010000323.1 GCA_022797995.1 Lachnospiraceae bacterium | reverse complement strand
CTCCCTCTGCCGACCTCAATCTGGTACAATACCCCGTCCGCCAGCACGTACATCGTATCCTGCTCTACACTGTAGCAAATCAGCTTTCCAAGTTCCAGCCCGCATTCCCGCCGCCTCCGGCATGATTTCGTTGCTCCCCTGACCGCCGGAGACAATCACTTTCGTATCCGGATTCTCCATAAGATATGCGGCGGCTTTGTCCAGCCTTCTGCGAAGCACCTCACTGGGCCCTGTGGTCTTCCACTGTGCTCCCAGCACGATACAATATTCAGCCCCCGGCCCCGCCTGCGCATTGTACTGTGAGAGAATCATGCCTTCCACCGTACAGAACAAAAGCAGTCCCGCCAGGAAGATACCGCAGCAGAGTCCCTTTATCCATCCGGGTATGGCCGCCATCATCCGTTCACTGCGCAGGATTGCGGCAAGGGCCAGGCACATAAGCCCCAGACAGCCCCAGATCAGAAAGAACCAGGTGCCAAAGCCCAGAATGGCAATTCCCGCACAATATGCAAGGCAGGCAATGCCCAGAATACAGAAAACTGCCGCACCTGGAAATCGTTTTTTCTGTCTCTTTCCCCTTTTCTCCAGGCGGATAATTCTCCTGCTCCGCTCCAGGGGAATCAATTGTTCCAATTTACCTCTTCTCATGCTCTTTATCCATCTGTTGTTATGACAATCTCTGTTCCAAAATCATTTGTTTTCCTGAAAAGATAGGGACATTATACCATGTGCACAGCCCGCACATGGTATGGATGGCCATTCGGCCGTTTCCTGCCACGAATATGTGCACATTATACCATATCTTTCCCCGCGTCCGCAATTCATCCAGGCTTAAAAATTTCTTTAGATTTTATGAAAAATGGACATATTTCCATAGAATAAACGTACCTCTCTTCCCTGCCCGTTTATCCGTTATATTTGTGATTATGACATACGAAACGTTTTTCTCAGAAAAAGAAGAAAAATCTGTGATAATAAGCAAAACTGTGGTACAATGAACCCATGAAAAAAGGAAATGATTAGGAAACAGCCAGATATAAAATCCTGAATATCGTCCTGGCAGAAATGGGGACAAAGTATGGCCTATAAACCGGTTGTCACAGAGCACGCAAATGAATTCATCGGGAATCTCCACAGACTTCACACAACCCAAATGGGTACGGAACGTATCAGGCAAAATCTCCACCTGGAAACAGATGACGTGGTCCAATGGTGCAGGGCCAAAGTATCACAGCAGGATGCTCTGATTGAGAGAGCAGGAAAAAACTGGTATGTAACTGTAGAGAATTGCATAATAACAATAAATGCTCACAGTTATACCATCATCACGGCACATATGCTTAAAAAGACCTGAAAACCTCCAGGCAATGCCGCGGGCAAAATAATGCAAAAGCTGTTATAAACTTACAGGAAAGGCAGGGAACATGATATGGAGAAAACACAGGAAGCAATTGAAACCTTAAAAGAAATCGTCCAAAAATACGACAACATCGTGTTTTTCGGCGGAGCGGGGGTGTCCACGGAAAGCGGAATTCCAGACTTCCGCAGTGTGGACGGCCTGTATCATCAGCAGTATGATTACCCACCGGAGACCATTCTCAGCCATACTTTCTATCGCCGCAATCCGGAGGAATTCTACCGTTTTTACCGGAATAAAATGCTTTTCCCGGATGCCCGGCCCAATGCCGCTCATCTGAAGCTGGCTCAGCTGGAAAAGGACGGAAAGCTGCGGGCTGTCATCACCCAGAATATTGACGGTCTCCATCAGGCGGCAGGCAGCCGCACCGTCCTGGAGCTGCATGGTTCCGTGCTGCGCAATTACTGTGAAAAGTGCGGGCAGTTTTACGATCTGGATTACATCCGCAACGGCACAGGCGTTCCCGTATGTGAAAAATGCGGCGGCTCCGTAAAGCCGGATGTGGTTCTCTATGAAGAGGGGCTGGATCAGAAAACCATAAACGCAGCCGTACGCTTTATTCATGACGCGGAGGTGTTGATCATCGGCGGCACTTCCCTTGCCGTATACCCCGCCGCCGGACTCATCGATTATTTCAGCGGCGACAAGCTGGTGGTCATTAACAAAGCGCCCACTCCCCGGGACGCCCACGCGGACCTGCTGATTCAGGCGCCCATCGGAGAAGTTTTCGCACAGCTGTAATTATGCTGTATTCTGATAATACACTGGAACTGCTGCAGAGTACCATTCCCACCGATATCCTGCAGATTTCAGCAGCCGGAAGGGTACTCCTCCATTGCCTCCTGCCGGAGTACCTTCCGGCTGACATCATGCAGATTTCGGGCTCCACACAATACCGCAAGGAGCTATACGATACTGCCGGTACCTATCACGGCAGCGTCGCTTTCCGGTCCATCCCCCATATGACAGCGGCCAGCAGGACTGCCGTCACGGCATACACCGCAGCCGCCGGGATATCCGGACAGGCAAGCAGTGCCGCGGCCGGCACCAGCACCGACACCAGGCTTACCAGCATGGTCAGCATGGTAGATGCGCTCTGCTTGACCACCCGCACTTCGTTCTCCCAGTCAAAGAGGGGAAATTTACTGTTGATGGCCAGTCCCGCCCTTGCGCCGAAGACAATGTAAACCGCCGGGACTGCCAGCAGGCATAGGGCGTCCACATCTGCCGGGCGAATCGCTATGAAAAGCAGCACTTCCGAAACCAGGTAAAAGGGAAAGGACACCAGGAGCTTCGTCACCACCTTGCTTCGAATCACATCTTTTTCCGTCACAGGCAGTGTCTGCAGCATCCACCACTGCTTTCCCTCCATGGAAATGGAGCAGGCCGTCAGCGGCATCATAGCCGGAAGGAATCCCACGAGAAGCGGCAACATTCTGCTTACCACACCGGGAAGTCCCAGCATGGCTTCCACGGTTTCGGGACCCGTCACCAACACGGCTATGGCCAGGATCAGCATCAGAATCTCCCCCATCAACGTATTCGTCACATAAATGGTGGAAGAAAAATAATGCCGAAGCTCCCGTTCCACCATGGTTCGCAGCACAGATTTCTTCTGCAGCACCTGCATCCGGTAATCGCCTTTCGCCTCCCTTGCCCCCAGCAGCATACAGATATTTACGTAAAAATGTCGGAGGATTTCCAGGAACAGGAGAAAGCTCCCCAGCGACACTGCCAGGAACAGCGAAAAGCTCGTCGCCTCTCCCTCCACCATGGCATCTGCAATCCACATGGCCGGCGGATAAATGCTGCGAATCTGTCCTTCCATCTGCTCTGCCATTTGCTCCATCATGCCAATCAATTCACTCTCTTCCATGGTGCTCATCCGCATACTTCCAATCATAATCACACACACGAAACCGATTGTCAACACGATGGAAATCAGATTCTTCCGCTTCCACCTGCTGCTGATACCTGCAATCAGCGCGCCCACTATAGAAGCCAGAGTCAACGGCAGAAGAGGCAGAAAAATGCCCGCCCCAATGCCATAGATCCAAAATGTCACCCCCGGATTCTCCAGCACTCCGCACACAGCCATTCCCGGCAGCAGCACCAGAAAGCCCAGCAGCATACTGGTGATGTACATGGACAGAAACCGGCTGACAATAATCGCTCTGACAGTGACCGGCATGGCAATCTGCTTTTCATAGGCCTTCCTGTCAAAGAGCACCGGCCCCGCCTTGAATATGGTAAAGAAGAAAATCAGCAGGGAAACGCTCACCGACAGCGCCGCCGGCACAAGCTTTCCCAGCCCCATGGCAATGAGTCCATAGCTCAGAGCGCATACGTATCCTGCCAGCATGACAATCAGGAACGCCCACAAAACTCCGAACAGATAGTATCTTCTTTTTTTCCGTACATCTCTGGTGTGGAAAAATTCATTGAGCCCGAACATGCCATACATAGAAAGTCTCGTCAACAGCCTAATCTGCCTTGTCATGATGAGTCACCTCCATAAACACATCCTCCAGAGACTTATCTCTGGTCAGTTCCCCGGTATCCCCCTCCACGATCAGCCTGCCGCCTGAAATCACTGCAATCCGGTTACAGAGCTTCTCTGCCACTTCCAATACATGCGTGGAGAAGAAAATAGCGCTTCCCTTTTCACATAAAGCATGCATCTTTCCTTTCAGCAGCAGAGAAGCTTCCGGGTCAAGCCCCACAAAGGGCTCGTCCAGAACCAGCAGCTTAGGCTCATGGAGCAATGCCCCAATGATGGCCAGTTTCTGCCGCATTCCATGTGAATAGGTAGAAACCAAATCTCCCAGAACGGAATAAATTCCGAAATCCTCCGCCTCTGCCCGAATGCGATCCTCACGTTCCACAGCGGATACCTGCCAGATGTCTGCCAGAAAATTCAGGTACTGAATCCCTGTGAGATATTCATAGATATCCGGATTGTCCGGAATAAAGGCCGTGACCTTTTTACAGGCCAGGGGCTGCGTCCGCACATTCTTCCCGTCTATCAGAATTTCTCCGCTGTCAAAGTCATGAATTCCCACAACACTCTTAATGGTAGTGGTTTTCCCCGCTCCGTTATGACCGATGAACCCATAGATATCCCCTGCATGCACATGAAGCGACAGGTCTGCCACCGCAGTCTTACCGCCCTTATAGGTTTTCGTCAGATGCTTTACCTCCAACATGTCTTCTCCTCCTCTGGTTTTAAATCTTATTGATATTATTATGATATCATTTTAATTTACATTTTGCAAGATATTTTTCTGAAACAATAGAATCCACACTCTGCCAGGATTCTATTGTCACGAACAAAAAGGACACTGAAAACCAGTGTCCTTTTCAACCATTACACTTTCAATATTTACGATTTCATTTCTTCATAGATTCTTTCATCACTCCACTCCGGATGGCAATTAAGCATTTCGCAGATTTCCTTTATTTCTGAAATATCCTCTTCCAGCATCTCCGCAATCTCTTCCGGTGACCTGCCCTTCGCTGCTTTCTTTCGCACAAGGTCGATTTTTCCTTCTATTCTGCCCTCCTGCCTGCCCTCTTCCCGAGCCTCCTTTTTCAGCCACGCCATCACTTTTTTCTCATTATACTCTGTCAGCAGCATTTTCTTTACCTCCGCACTCAACGGTATC
>JAAWLQ010000322.1 GCA_022797995.1 Lachnospiraceae bacterium | reverse complement strand
TATATGCTGATGGATTTAATCCCGGGAGACAGAGGGGAGGGCGTTTGCCCGGAAGTCCTGGACTGGAGAAATCAGACCTGCTTCAGCCGCTTTGAGGATTGGGGCAGACTGCTGTGGGAGCAGATTGAAGGGGTGTTTTCCCATATGGAGGGGCAGGAGGAGCAAAATCAGGGAATCACGGTGAAGGTGATTGCCTATGCCAGACAGCATTTTCGGGAACCCATTACTTTAAAGGAGGTGGCAGAGCGCTTTTTCGTAAGCGCTTCCTATCTGGGAAGAAGCTTTCAGAAAGCTGCGGGGATTCCGTTTAAGCAGTATGTAAATGAGCTGAGAATCGAGGAAGCCAAACGGCTGCTGCGGCAGACTGACAGGCTGATTTATGAGATTGCGGAGGAGACAGGATTTGCAGAGAGTAAATATTTTATAGCCAGATTTACGGCCATGGTGGAGATGTCTCCCATGGAATATCGGAAAATGTCGGAGAAGGGATAGAGCAATATCTGTCGAAAGAGCAATATCTGCGCAGTCACAGGTGTAAAAAATGGAATATCCGGGATAGTTTTGGGAATGAAAGAGTACCTTCCTTTTTGTACAATAAGGATATAAAAAGTAAGGATTGACGTTTTTATGTGTCAAATCCTGGAGAGGAAGGTAATTTTATGAAAATGAAAAAGTTGTGTGCAATGCTGCTGGCTTCCAGTATGATACTGTCCCTTGCGGCATGCGGTTCCGGCGACGGCGGTCAGCAGTCCAGTCAGGGCAGCTCCGCACAGGAGTCCTCCAGCGGACAGTCGGAGACGAAGGAAAGCCCTGCGGAATCCGGAAGTGAAGGCGGAGAGGCGGAGAATCAGGGCCCGCTGGCAGGCGTGGCTCCCATGGAGGATGCGGATGACCCCATCACCTATACGTTTTTTGTCCGTGATCCCGGCCAGGCTCCTGCGGACAGTAACCCTGTGATTCAGAAGATTACGGAGCTGACAGGTGTCACCCTGAAATTTGAATTCCTGGTGGGCGATCTGGACCAGAAGCTGGGAACCATGATTGCAGGAAGCGACTATCCCGATGTGATCTTTGCAGGAGATTCTGCCACCAAGCTGATGGATGCGGGAGCCTTTATTCCCCTGGAGGATGAGATCCCCAAGTATCCAAATCTGAACGCCATGTACGGCGACGTAATGAAATATCTGACCCAGGCGGACGGACATGTGTACAACATGGAAATCTATGGAACCTTCCAGAACGATGTGACGGAAGTGGCGCCTCCCTTTGAGTGCGGTATCGGCTTCTATATTCAGAAGGCCGTGCTGGAAGAGGCAGGATATCCGGAGATTCGCACACTGGATGAGTACTTTAAGGTAATCGAAGACTATATGGAAAAGCATCCTGACATTGACGGCGTGCCCACCAGTGGTTTCGAGATTCTGGGTGACGATTGGCGGAACTGGGCATTGCTGAATCCCGCGCAGAACCTGCTTGGCGCAGGCAACGAGGGTGCAATCTTCGTAGACCAGCAGACCTTTGAGACCTCCTTCTATCAGATCAGCGATACGGCTCATGACTTCTACAAGAAGCTGAACGAAGAGTATCGGAAGGGTGTCATCGTACCCGAGACCCTGACACAGAGCTATGATGAGTATATTTCCAAAATTACCACCGGCGCAGTTCTTGGCTTCTATGATCAGAACTGGAATTTCGGAAGTGCGCAGAACCTGCTGAAGGCAGACGGTAAATATAACCGTACCTATGTGTGCCTGCCCATTACCAACCCCGGCGTGAAGGACGGCTATCTGGATAAGAGCAACGGAATTCCCACCGCTACCAACGGCGTAGGCATTACTATCAACTGTGAGAACCCTGAGCGTCTGATGCGTTTCTTTGACTGGCTGTGCCAGAGAGAAGTGCAGGATTACCTGCAGTGGGGCGAGGAAGGCGTTGACTGGAATTATACGGAAGACGGCGGAAAGGCTCTGACACCCGAGAGACGTGCCATCGCATATGACACCGCAAGGAATCGTGACGAGACCGGACATACTCTGTGGAACTACTGCCCGAAGTGGCAGGGTATCTACAAAGCGGACAATATGCCCTGTGGCGCAGGCGAGTCTCCGGACGAATATCTGGCATCTCAGTCTGATTATGACAGGCAGTTCCTGGAGGGATATGGAATTAAATATCCTGCGGAATTGTTCTCGGATCCCATTATACGTCCTCAGTATTATCCTGTGTGGGCTATGAACCTGGAGGACGGAAGTCCTGCGGCGGTTGCCAGCACGAAGATTACCGATGTGACCATGAAATGCTATCCCAGACTGATCCTGGCAAAGGATGAGGCAGAATACGAATCCCTGTGGGCAGATTTCCTGAAGGAATTCAATGCCATTGATCTGGATGCTTATCAGTCAGAAGTTGACAGGCAGATTGCGGAAAAGATGGCGAAGTAATTCAAGGATAATGGGAGGGAGAAAGTCCCTCCCATTGTCGATTTCAGGGAAGAGAGGGAGAGGACCGCGGGATGAGTAAATTTCAGAAAACATTGAAAAAAGCGGCAGGGCAGAAGATGCTGTATATCATGATTGTGCCCTGTATGATTTATACTTTTATTTTTTCCTATTATCCGCTGAGCGGATGGATTATGGCATTTCAGAATTACAAGCCTGCAAAAGGATACTTTGGTTCTCCTTTTGTGGGATTTGACCAGTTTATGTTCCTGTTTAAAGATGTGGAATTCTGGCGGAGTGTGCGCAACACGCTGGCCATGTCCCTGATGAACCTGATCTTCAGCTTTATCTTCGCCATTGTGTTTGCCCTGTTGCTGAACGAGATCAAGTCCCTGGGGATGAAACGTATTACGCAGACTGTGTCATACCTGCCCCATTTCTTAAGCTGGATCATTGTCTGTTCCCTGGTGTCCAACGCGCTGTCCACCAGCGACGGTATGCTGAACAATGCGCTGATGGCTCTGGGACTCATTGAGAAACCGGTTCTGTGGCTGGGTGAACAGAAGTATTTCTGGTGGGTGACCACCTTCTCCAGCGTGTGGAAAGAGACAGGGTGGAACTCCATCATTTATATTGCGGCTATCTCAGGCATCGACCAGGCTCTCTATGAGGCGGCGGAGCTGGACGGCGCAGGCCGTTTCCAGAAGATGTGGCATGTGACCCTGCCCGGCATCAAGTCCACCATCGTGGTGTTGCTGATCATGAACCTTGGGTGGGTGCTGAATGCCAGCTTTGAAGTTCCCTATATTCTGGGCAACGGCCTGCTGCAGGATGTGTCCCAGACCATTGACATTTTCGTTCTGAAATATGGTATGAGCATCGGCAATTATTCCCTGGCAACGGCGGCGGGTATCTTTAAGTCCGTCATATCTCTGGGGCTTGTGTTCGGGACCAATGCCATAGCAAATAAACTGGGCGAAAACAGCCTGATGTGAGGAGGGAGAGCAGATGAGAAATTTCTGGAGTATAAGAATTGGAAAGTTCAGACTCGGCGATATTTTTTTCCATGTAATCAACGGGATTATCATGCTGTTTGTAATTGTCATCATGCTGTATCCCTTCTGGAATACCATAGCGGTATCCTTCAATGATGCCCAGGATACCCTGAGGGGCGGTATTACATTCTGGCCCAGAGTGTTTTCCACCTACAGTTATAAGTCCGTTTTCAAGAATAAGCTGATGGGCACCGCGGCGGTGAACTCCGTGCTTCGTACCGCTCTGTCCACCATACTCGGCGTGCTGGTGGGATCTCTGATCGCCTATGTGCTGTCCCGGAAGGAGCTGGTGGGCCGGAAGGTGATTACGGTGTATTTCCTGGTGACCATGTATATCTCCGCCGGTCTGATTCCCAACTATTTCCTGATCAAGAATCTGGGAATGCTGAACAAGTTTGCGGTCTATGTGATACCCGGACTGGTAAGTGTGTACAATATCATCGTAATCAAATCCTTTATACAGTCTCTGCCGGAGAGCCTCACGGAGGCGGCCATGGTGGACGGCGCCGGACATTTCAGATGCTACTGGCAGATTGTGCTGCCCTGCTGTAAGCCCGTTCTGGCCACGGTGGCGCTCTGGTGTGCCGTGGGCGCATGGAATCAGTGGTTTGACACCTTCCTGTATGCATCGGGAGCCGACCACCTGACCACTCTGCAGTATGAGATGATGAAGCTGCTCTCTTCGGCCATGCAGTCCGGCCGTGACCTTTCCAGCATTTACGGAGAAGGCAAGCAGATGGCCAATACGGTTACGCCTACCTCCATCCGGGCGGCTGTGACCATTGTGGCATCCGTGCCCATCCTGATTGTGTATCCCTTCCTGCAGAAATATTTCGTGAAGGGAGTCACCCTTGGGGCCACTAAGGAGTAAGCGTAATGTTCAGACAGGTCCCGAACTGTTACGGGCAAGTTCCGTGTAACGGCCGGACGAACTGATGATTGTAGTCGTCTAAGTCATCCGGGTTCCCGGAGCTCAGCCGTGGCCATAGAAGCTGCGATATTCCGACGGGGAACATTCCCGGTATTTGCGGAAGGTCCTGTTGAAGGAGGAGACATTGGCGTATCCGCAGGCAGCCGCTATGTCCGCAACAGGCACGGAGGTATCCTTCAGATAGGATTCCGCCGCCTGAATCCGCAGAAAACTCAGATAGTCATAAAAAGTCTGCCCGGTCTGCTGCTTGAAAATTCTGGTGAAATAGAATTTGGACAGAGCAGTCTGCCGGGCGGCTTCCTCCAGTGTAATGTTCTCCGAATAATGATGCTGGAGATATTCCAGCAGCCGGACAATTTTCTCAGAGGGCATTCCTGGTCTGGAATGGCCGGCGTTGCGGACAGCCGCCGCGGCTCCGCCTGTGCGGTAATCGGTATATTGCGCATAAAAATTCATCAGACAGGCATAGATAAGGAGCAGCTTTGAGGGGCTGGGCCCCCAGTAATGAGCGGCTGTCTGCATGATCAGGGAGATTTCCGCCTCGTATATTTCCGGACAGGTATCCGCGGTGATGAGCACAGGCGCCGACAGGAGAGCACGGGTGCGGAGAAAATCTCCAAACTGACTGAAAAAGTTCAGTTCCAGCAGAAAGATGAATCTGGAG
>JAAWLQ010000321.1 GCA_022797995.1 Lachnospiraceae bacterium | reverse complement strand
CCATGGAAGCCCCGCTGCCCAGACCGATGAGGTATTTCGTGTCATTCATGGGATGCCAGACGCTCATCATAGCTTCGTGAGTGGGAATCCCGTTTGGATGACAGGGCAGCGGCTCCTCGCTCTCCCTGCCGCAGGCATCCTGAAAACGCTGGAATGCCGCCACATCGTCGGCCTTCCCGTCCTCCATGCCGGCATTCCATGTGCCGTTCACCGGATTGGGAAAGGACAGGATAACCTCCTTCTCCTCCGCAAGCTTCTTCATTCCCTGCCGCTCTAAAAGCTCCTGCACCGACGCCTCGTCGTCCCCGTCTCTGAACACGGTAATCAGACTGCGCTTAAAGGCGGTGCGCTTCTCCTGATCGGGAAAATACAGATACATACTTCTTCCAATGTCTTTCAATTCCTTGTACACAAGTCCCATTCTTCCGGTCCCTCCTGTCTTTCCTTGTTTTGTTATATTTTTGTCATGTTTTCTCTTTTGTCATGTCTTTTTATCATGGCTTTCTTTTTGTGATGCTTTTCTTTTATACACTCTTTGTCATCATGACAGCCACCTGCCCTGCCATTTCATTATCTCACCACATGATTTCGCTGCTCAGTCCCATCGTGCAATTCCATTGTACCGTTTCATCGCATTGCTTCATTGGGCTGCTTTATCGATCTGCTTCACCGCATGACAAAATGCCACAAGTTTGCTAAATCGTTTGTGCAATTTAAGAGTAAGCTTTTTAAACGCTTCTGTCAATGTACAATATGCGCAAATCAGAATCCCCATATTTTAGCACTTTTTCCGATATTTTTTTCTTTTTACATTTGTGGAATGCGGTTCTGCATTTTGCTATTACGTTTTAGTTTTCTGTTGACACGTAAGATTTCCCATGTTAAGATACAATAGAACAGGAAGTTTCCCAGGGGGCTGAAAAGCAGAAATTTTCTGTCAGAAGGGGTTACACTTATGGATAAGGCAAACACAGGAAAACCTGTAAAAAAAATTATTCTGGAACAACTGGAACCGGGTACGGACGAGGATCTGAAGGTTCAGAAAATCTCTTCCACTCTTCCCGAAGGAATCTCTTCCGGGGATGTGTATAAGGATATTCTCCGGATTGCGCTTCCCGCCAGCGTGGAGCTGATGCTGTCTTCTCTGGTCTCCATGGTGGACCTGATGATGGTGGGCGGGCTGGGAACCTGGGCCATCACTTCCGTGGGCCTCACCACGCAGCCGAAATTCCTGCTGATGACCATGGTCATGTCCATGAATGTGGGCGCCACCGCTCTTGTGGCACAGTCTAAAGGCGCCGGCAATCAGGATGCGGCGAAAAAATACGCCCGTCAGGCTGTGACAGTAAATCTGCTCATGGGTGCGATGCTCTCTCTCATCGGATTGCTCACCGCCCGTCCTCTGGTCAGCTTCATGGGAGCGAAGACCACTGACATCCTGAACGCGGGAACCGCTTATCTTCAGATACAGATGGCCAGTTTCCTTTTCTTCTCCATGACCTCCACCCTGACAGCGGTGCTGCGGGGCATCGGAGATTCCAAAACGGCCATGTACTATAATTCCGCGGCAAATCTATGTAACATTGTCCTGAATTATCTCCTGATCAACGGACATTACGGCTTTCCAAGGCTGGAAGTGGCCGGAGCGTCTCTGGCAACGGCAATCAGCCAGATTCTCGCCTGTGCGTTGGCCATTGTGGCAGTATCCAAAAAGAAATGCTATTTACATATGAGTCTCCGGGATGACTTCCGGCCTTCCCGCCGGGAAATATCGGAAATCGCCGCCATCGGTCTTCCCGCGGCGCTGGAGCAGTTCATGATGCGCATCGGTTCTCTGATTTTCTCCAAAACCGTCGCTTCGCTGGGAACGCTGGAATTCGCCGCCCATCAGGTGTGTATGAACATTCAGTCTCTCACCATGATGAACGGACAGGTATTCTCCATCTCTGCCACCTCCCTCATGGGACAGAGCCTGGGACGGCGCAGGCCCGACATGGCCCAGGCTTACACCACCCGCTGCAGACGCTGCGGTATGACGGTTGCCATTCTCATGGGCCTGGCCTTTGTACTCTTCGGCGCCCCTCTCTCCGGACTTTACACGGAGGATGCCGCCTGTATCGCTATCTGTGTGGAAATTCTCTGGATTGTGGCCTTTATCCAGCCCTTCCAGTCTTCTCAATTTATCGTGGCCGGTGCTCTGAGAGGCGCCGGAGATACGAAATTCGTGGCGAAGCTGACTTTCTTTACGGTGCTTCTGCTCCGTCCCGGTCTCGCCATCCTGGCGGTCAACGGCTTCCACCTGGGACTGCCCGGCGCATGGCTTGCCATCACAACGGATCAGATTCTGCGCTCCGCGCTCATCGCCTTCCGTTACCGCTCAGGAAAATGGAAACAGCTGCCCTTGCTGCATGCGGCTAAGAGTAAGGCGGCTTGAATCTAAGTAACATGAAAGTAGCTAGACAGTAAAGTCACGAAAGCGCACGAGAGAAACTTTCATGAGTGCACTTTCGAATGAAAGTTTCTCTCATAAGATGTGCGCTGATGGGACTTTACTCTTTAGTGCCGTCGCGCAGCGACTAAATTCAGGAGGTATACTTATGGCAACAGTAAAAGACATTGACAGACTTCTGGAAAGTTTTGTCGAAAGAGGACTGCCTGGCTGTTCCCTCAAGGTCATGCAGAGAGGAACCACCCTTTACGAGGGATATTTCGGTGTCTCTGACCGGGACACCAAAGCGCCTGTGACGAAAGATTCCCTTTTCCGTCTGGCATCCATGTCCAAAATTCCGCTTTACACGGCAATGATGATACTGTATGAGCGGGGGAAATTCCTGTTAAGCGACCCCATCGGCAACTATCTGCCCGAATGGATGACCAGCAAAAAGCATGTGCGTCAGCCCAACGGTTATGTAAAGATACTCCCCACTGAGAATGTCATCACTATCCGGGATACCCTTTCCATGAAATGCGGTCTGCCCTACTGCAATTCTGCGGCGCCCACGGAAGACATTACGCTGAGGGGAATGCAGGAGTGCATGAAGCCCCTGTGGGAAAAGGGACATTACACCCTGCAGGAACAGCTTGCCGCCATGTCGGAAGCTCCTCTGGCCTGTGAACCCGGCACTCACTGGATGTATGGTTTCTCCAGCGAGCTGGCCGCCGGAATCATCGAGAAGGTCTGTGATAAACCGGTTAACGATGCTCTGAAAGAACTGATATTTGATCCTCTGGGCATGGAGAACACTGCCGCACTCTTCTTTGGCGACGCAAAAGAGCGTATGGTTTCCCTCTATGCGGTCAATGAAAAGGGCGAATATACTCCCGGTCCCACCTTTTTTGACAAAAAGCATCTTCCCGGCGAAGAAAATGAGGCCGGCTGGGCCCGCCTTTTCTCCAATGTGGAGGATTATTCCCATCTGATGCAGATGCTGGCCTGCGGCGGTGTATATGACGGCGTCCGCCTCATGAGTACCGGAACCATCGATCTGATGCGCACAAACGGCCTGGACGAAATCCAGTTAAAGGATTTCCCGGAAGCAGGTTACGGTTATGGCTGCGGTGTCCGCACCCTGATTGACAAGGCGGCAGGCGATCTCAACGGTTCCTTCGGCTCCTTCGGCTGGACCGGCGCATTCGGAACCTGGTGCGAGGCAGACCCGGAAGAAGGTCTCTCCATCGTGTACATGCATAATCTGATTCCCAACGACGAGCTGTATTATCATCCCAGGGTGCGCACGATTTCCTATGGGTTATTGTAATATTGCAAATTCATGCCTGTAAATTTGCATGTGAATCACTCTGATAACACACTGCAATCATGGATTTCACCAGTCAATCGTCTGTGCCATTACCAAATGTCCAGATGATTCTGTATCGAATGATGTACATAAACCATTGGCGTGAAGAACGCCTGACATTGGTGTTCTTCTGTGTAAGCAGACGCTTACTTGCGCCGTAGAAATGCGAAATAGCCTATGCTATGAGCGGTTAAGTTTCTTCTTACACTGCAGAAAGGAATAAATATAAAATGGCTGATTTCAAAGATTTAGACAGACTTTTTCAGAAATATGTAGATGACGGGCTGCCCAACTGCAGCTGTGTCATTGCCAGAAAGGGAGAAATCCTTTACGAAAATTACTCCGGATGGGCCGACAAGGAAAACGGCGTGAAGCTCACCGCCGACCACGTATTCCGTCAGGCCTCTCTGACGAAGGTTGCCATGTACACCACGGCAATGATGCTCTATGAACAGGGCAAATTCCTGATGTCGGATCCCCTGTATGAGTACTTCCCGGAATTCAGGAATTCCACGAAGCTGGTTACATTGCCCAACGGCTCTCTGGAGGTGGTTCCCGTTGAGAAGCCGATTCTGGTCAAGCATATCTTCAACATGACCTGCGGGCTTCCCTATGAAATGATTATCGGCGGCATGCCCGTCCGACATCCTACCGCTCTGGCCATGGCTAAAGAGATGAAGGAGCTGAGGGCAAAGGGATACTTTACCCTCCGGGATCAGATCAGAGCCGCTTCCCGCGTTCCCCTTGCCTTCGAGCCGGGGACACGCTTCCTGTATGGCTTCGCCAGCGAGCTGACGGCCGGTCTGCTGGAGGTCATCGGCGGCAAGGCGGCGGAGCTTGTGATCAAGGAAATGCTCTTCGAGCCTCTGGGAATGGACAGCTCAGCCAATTTCCTGTTCGGCGATCTGGAGAGCCGTCTGGTAAAAGACTACTACTTAAAGCCCGGCAAATCCCTGGGAGATCCGGATCCCTTCTATCTTCCGGAGCCCGAGCGGGAGGCCAAATTCGTGGGACCTCTGGGAACTGTTCCCGGCTTCTCCCGCGTTATCACCAACTGCCGGGATTATACGAAATTAATGCAGATGCTGGCAAACGGCGGTTCCTATAACGGCGTGAAGCTCATGGGCCGCAAGACCATCGACCTTCTGCGGACCAATACATTGACTCCCGAAGTGCTGGGAGGAGATTTCAACAACACTTACCTGGCCGGATACGGCTATGGCTATGGAATGCGTATGCTGCTGGACAGATATGCCGGTCAGCACAACGGCTTCCCCGGTCAGTTCGGATGGAC
>JAAWLQ010000320.1 GCA_022797995.1 Lachnospiraceae bacterium | reverse complement strand
TGCCTTGGTCGCTCCTGTCAGGGCAGAAATCATTTCTGCATCCATCTCAATTTCCGGCGGCAGCGCTGCCGGACGAAAGGACTTATACTCTGCTTCTCCGCTTAAATTGCTGATAAGCACTCCTGCTTTTGCCATATCAGAACACCTCCAAAGTTGAAATAACACATTTATTATGCCATCTTTATTTCGATTTGTCAATCAAAGCAATAATAATCAACCGTATTATTATTGCTTCACAGCTTATCTCGTATTATTCCGTCTTTCATTTTCTTCTTATTTCGATTTGAATATATAAATGCCTACTTTGATTTGCAAATGATATTGTAGTTCATAATTTGTTCTGCTATAATCAATATTGTTAAGAAAACATGTGAACAATTACGATTTCAGCCTGACAAGATATTCGGGTGCTTCTCTGGGAGCTACACTAAAATCATGCCCGACCGGCTGAAAGAAAGGTGGCGAAATGAGTTCTGCAGCAAGGCAACCGGAATATTACACAATGGATGATATCAATAATCTGCCCGAAGGGAAACGGGCTGAATTGATGGACGGCCAGTTGTATATGATGGCTGCGCCAAGCAGGCTCCACCAACAGCTTGTAAAGAATCTGACCTATCTTATTGAGGATTATATACGGCAAAAAAATGGAGACTGTGAAATATATCCCGCCCCATTTGCCGTATTCCTGAATGCTGATGACCGGATTTATGTGGAACCCGACATCTCCGTTATCTGTGACAGGGAGAAACTCACGAAGGAAGGCTGCAAGGGCGCGCCGGATTGGATCATCGAGATCGTATCCCCTGCAAGCCGCCCCATGGACTACAATAAGAAGCTGTTCAAATACAGGACGGCGGGTGTCCGGGAATACTGGATTCTTGACTATGAACGGAATCTGATCATGGTCTATGATTTTGAGCATGATGATATGACAGATTATACTTTGAAGGACAAGGTAAAAGCCGGCATTTACCAGGATCTGGAAATCGATTTTTCCCAGATGAACCTGTGACACCAGGACAGCTGTCCTGCATATCATAGAATGTAGGGAAGCATTCTATGATCAGGAATTGAGCTGTCCTGCTCATTTTGACTACGCGGTGCCGCAGAGTCCGGTTACAACCCTTTCACAGCAGCCCCATGATCCACAGCATAAATACGCTCAAGCCAATCAAAATCAGCAAGCAGGGCAGCACAATCACCACATAGGCGGTCAGCGTCATGACCAGCTTCTCCCGAAAGGAAACTCCTGCTTCCTGCATTCCTTTCCGAAACTTTTCCTCTTCTTCCTGAGAAGATTTTCTGATTCTTTTCCAGATCATAGGCATAATGCCGCGGTTTAATCCGCGGCATCCTCCTTTCGAGCGGAGCGGTTGGATTTACGCTCCATTTTAGGCAGTTCGAATAAATAATTGCCGTCCCCGTCTATCTTGCGCTCCGGGAAGTGGCAGGCCAGGAAATGCCCGGGTTCAATCTCCTTAAGTTCAGGCGGTACCCGCTTGCACTTGTCGCAGGCCATATAGCAGCGTGTGTGGAACTTACATCCCGTAGGCGGTTTGATGGGGCTGGGGATATTGCCCTCCAGCAGAATTCGTTCCTTACTCAGAGCCTCCGGGTCTGTGGTGGGAATGGAAGACATCAGCGCCACAGTGTAAGGGTGACGGGGATCTTCGAAGACAGTCTTCGCATCTCCCAACTCCACAATGTTGCCCAGGTACATGACACAGATTCTGTCTGAAATATAGCGCACCACGGACAAATCATGGGAGATAAACATATATGTCAGGTTTTCTTTCTCCTTCAATTCCTGCAGCAGATTGATAATCTGGGACTGGATGGAAACGTCCAGGGCGGAGACGCATTCGTCACACACAATGAACTTCGGCCCCACCGCCAGAGCACGGGCAATGGCCACACGCTGTCTCTGACCGCCGGAAAACTGATGCGGGTAGCGGTGCAGCATATATTCCTGCAGGCCGCACTTCTTCATGGTTTCCACAATGTGATCCCGCATTTTCGGGGAACCATGCTTGTAGAATTTATGGGTTACCAGTCCTTCCTCGATAATCTGACCGATAGTCAGACGGGGATTCAGACTGGAATACGGATCCTGGAAAATGATCTGCAAATCCTTGCGCAGCAGACGCATTTCGGAATATTTCAACCTGGCCAGGTCAATACCGCTATCCCGCATGGCTTCATACCTGGCGAATTCCGGGTCGCCGGCATTGGCCGCCCGCAGCGCATCCAGCTCCTTCTGGCAGGTGTCAACGCTTCTGTCGCAGGCCGTAATCTTCTCCTGCAGCTCATCCAGCGTTTTCTTCAGTCCCGCAACTTTGGGCTTACTCTCATCCATGCCCTGCTGAATACAATAATCGTATTTCCCTTTGATATCCTGATATCTGGTTTTCAGCTTATTGCGTTTCACATTCTCGTCAAAAACCTTCTGCAGCAGCTCTCTTCCCTTGCCGCCCTCATCCTTCGCATGAAAACCGCCCAGAATCTTCACAATGGCATTCAGACAGGTCTGCTCCTCGCAGCGGGCAAGATTGCGGTTCTGGAGCAGATAGAAATCCGCTTTTTCTTCTCCCGCAGCCGCTACCTGTCGGTCCAGTTCCGCCGCCTTTTCACCGGCTTTGGTCAGCCTGGCACGGTACTTATCCAGGTGACGCAGGGTATCCGCCACATACCAGGGTGTGGTCTCATCCAGCGTGGCGCCGTAATACATGGTATTACCCGCCGTCTGATCATACAGCTGCAACAGCACACGCCCCAGCGTGGATTTTCCACAGCCGCTCTCTCCCACCACACCGATGGTCTCTCCCTCGTAAATGTCCAGAGAGATATCTTCATTGGCGCGGACGTACAGCTGTTCCTTCTGGAAAAAAGAGGATTTCGCCACAGGAAAGTATTTTTTCAGATTACTGATTGACAGTAATTTTTTTGTGTTCTGCACTGCGTCTCACCTCCTTCTCGGGATAAAAACAACGAATCAGCTGACCATTGCCGGCATCCATCAGAGCCGGCTCTTCTTCCATACATTTCCGGGTACAGTATTTACAACGGGGCGCAAATTTGCAGCCCTTCGGCAATGCCAGAGGATGTGGCACCACCCCGGGAATGGGCTCTATCTTCTCATGGACGGAGTCAATCCTGGGAATGGAGAACATCAGGCCTTCCGTATAAGGGTGGCTCATCTTGCAGTCGTCGAATATGATTCTGGCGCTGGCCTTCTCCACCACCTGACCGCAGTACATCACCGCCACGTCATCCGCCATCTCATTGATGACGCCCAGGTCATGGGTAATAAAAATAATGGAAGTCCCTTTTTCCTCCTGCAGTTCGTTCATCAGACGCAGTATCTGGGCCTGTATGGTCACATCCAGAGCCGTGGTAGGCTCGTCGGCAATGAGAATCTTCGGCCGACAGGCCAGAGCCATGGCGATCATCACACGCTGACGCATTCCTCCGCTCAGCTGATGGGGGTATTGACGGATGACAGCCTCCGGATTGGGAATCTGCACATCGTACAGCATCTTCAGCGCATTTTCACGGGCCTGCTTTTTATTCATGCCCTGATGGATGATAAAAGGCTCGCTCAGCTGTCTCTCCACCGTGAACACCGGATTCAGGCTGGTCATTGGCTCCTGGAAAATGACGGATATGGCATTTCCGCGGATATGATACAGTTCGTCTATGGAAAGCTTCGTCAGCTCCCTGTCCTCAAAATAAATCTCTCCGGATTCAATATATCCGTTCTCATCCAGAAGACGGAGAATACTCATGGCGGAAACCGATTTACCGGATCCGGATTCTCCTACAATACCCAGTGTCTTCCCCGGCTCCAGAGAGTAGGAGACATCGTTGACTGCCTTGACAATGCCCCTTTTGGTCCTGAAAAAGGTCCGCAGATTTTTGATCTCTAATAATGGCATACGATTTCCTCCTTACTTTTCCACACTGGATTTGGGATCCATCACATCACGCAGCGCATCGCCCACGATATTGATACAGATCGTAGTTACCGCAAGGAAAATGGCGGTGAACACCCACTGCCACCAATAAGCATTGATAATAGTGGCATTATTGGCGCCGTTCAGCATATTTCCCCAGGTGGGACGAGGATAGGTCACGCCGAAGCCCAGATAACTCAGGGAGGACTCTGTCAGCATACAGGTACCAAAATCCAGCATCAGCGATACCAGAATCACCGACATGACATTGGGAAGAATGTGTTTGAATGCAATCCGCTTCTCCTTCACACCCATGGCCTTGGCCGCCATCACGTATTCGCTTTCTCTGGCCACAAGCACCTGACCACGCACCAGTCTCGCCAGACCCGGCCAGGTCAGCACACCCAGAATGCACATGATGATAAATATACGCGTATCCTCGCTCAGTGTCATACGTCCCATAATGGCGGACAGAATCATGGCAAAAGGCAGGAAAGGAATGGCAGTGAAAATTTCTGCCACACGCATCAGCAGAATGTCTACCTTGCCGCCGAAATATCCTGAGATACAGCCGATGATGACACCGATGACAGCCGAGATAATAACCGCCACAGCGCCGATGGTCATAGTCATTTTACCGCCGTTGATAATCCGCTGGAAAATGTCCGCACCATGGGTCTCCGTACCGAATACATAGCCTTTTAATCCCCATTTGGCTGTCAATGCATCATTTTCATCCACTGAATAGGTCTGGAATGCACCGGCATAGAGCTTTGCAGAATTGGCAGCTTTGGCTGATACCTTGGTCTGGTTCAGCACATTGCTGCCCCAGGAATAGACATTTCCTTTGTCTGTGAGGCCTGAATAATGATAACTGCCTCCCACCACCTGTACATACCTTTCTCCCTCTGAAAGTGTGGGAGCCGGCGTGAGGCCGGAGGCAAAGTCTCCTACAAATCCAATGGTTCCGTCATCCAGAAGCAGGCAGACACTGGAGCTGGTTGCTGTCAGAGAACTGATGGTACGGCCGTTCAAAAATTCCTTCATTTTGACAGCAGGTCCGGACACATTGGTGCGGACCACATCATAGAGTCCACGGGTTCCTGTGTAGACACTGTCTCTCTTCATGGCCAGTCCCAC
>JAAWLQ010000319.1 GCA_022797995.1 Lachnospiraceae bacterium | reverse complement strand
CCCGTCTCCCGCACAATGGGAATGGTTCCATAGCGCAGTGCCATCAGCTGGCTCAGCCCGCAGGGCTCGAACAGAGAAGGCATCAGGAACGCGTCACAGGAGGCATAAATCTTGTGAGACAGCGGATCGGAATAATAGATATTGGCGGATACCTTATCATTGTACTTCCAGTCAAAGTGCCGGAACATATTCTCGTATCTCTCCTCACCGGTTCCCAGGATCACCAGCTGCACATCGTCCTGGCAGAGCTCATCCATAATGTAAGCGATGAGATCGAAGCCCTTCTGGTCTGTCAGTCTGGAGACGATACCGATCATCATCTTCCTGTCATCCTGTCTGAGTCCCAGCTCCTGCTGCAGAGCACGTTTGTTCTTCACCTTCTCCTTGCGGAAATTTACCGCATTGTAAGGATTCACAATCAGCTTATCCGACTCCGGATTGAAATCCGCATAATCGATTCCGTTCACGATCCCCCGCAGGTCGCCGCTTCTGGCCCGAAGCAGACCGTCAAGTCCCTCTCCGTAAAACGGCGTCTTGATTTCCTCCGCATAAGTGCTGCTCACCGTGGTAACCGCGTCCGCATAGACAATACCGCCCTTCAGCAGATTCGCGTCCTTATAGGCCTCCAGCTTATCCGGCGTGAAGAAATAATCCGACAGTCCGGTAATGCTCCGAACCGTTTTGGTATCCCATTTCCCCTGAAATTTCAGATTGTGAATGGTGATGACAGACTTCATTCTGCTGTAAAAATCGCCTCCGCGGAAACGCTCCTTCATATACACGGGAATCAGCCCTGTCTGCCAGTCATGGCAGTGAACCACATCCGGCTGAAAATTCACCGTTGGAAGCATGGACAGCGCAGCCTTTGAGAAAAATGCATAGCGCTCAATCTCCCATCTGGGATCGTCGCTGTAAACCTTACCGCCGCTGAAATAATACTCATTGTCAATAAAATAATAATGTACGCCCTCTTCTTCTGCCTCCAGAATTCCCACATATACGCTCTTCCAGTTGAAATCCATGTAGAAATGAGTCACATACCGCATTTTATCCTTCATTTCCTGCTTCATGCAGGCGTACTTCGGAATAACGACTCTCACATCAAAATACTGCTTGTCAATACATTTCGGCAGGGACCCCACCACATCGGCCAATCCGCCTGTCTTAATAAAAGGAACCCCTTCTGATGCCGCAAAAAGAATTTTTTTCATTGGAACCTCCACTGCGCACTAATCAATACGGATACATCTTTTATTATACAACAATATCCGTTCAGTGGAAAGTACTTCTTTTCCTTTTTTTCCCACTTCCTGCCCGCCGCAGGTAGCAGCTCCTGTTTTTCCGTACTGCCGCCGCCTTTTACTGCATACGGTAGGATAGACGTATTCTGTCGGCAATCAGTGCGATAAATTCCGAATTGGTAGGTTTACCCTTGCCGGTATCGATGGTATATCCGAACAATGCGTCCAGCGTTTCCATTCTTCCCCTGCTCCACGCCACCTCGATGGCATGACGGATTGCGCGTTCCACACGGCTGGGTGTGGTCTGAAAACGCTTTGCTATGGTAGGATACAGAATCTTGGTGATCGAACTGATCATTCCCGGATCGTCCACAGACATCATAATGGCTTCTCTCAGGTACTGATACCCTTTGATATGTGCGGGTACGCCGATTTCATGTATCATGTCTGTCACATCCTGTTCCAGGTCACGCCTTGCTGTCGGCTTCGGAGCCTCCTGCACAGGCCTGTGCTGGTTTCCGGGTTTCCCTGACGGCACCGTAATCATAATCTGAAATTCTTTGTCTCCGTTCATCAGATCTCCCAGGATTTTGTATATCCTTTCATTGTCTTTTGTCGCTGTAATGTTCAGCTGTTCCATTAAAACTACCTCCTCGCAGAACTTTCCGCCCTGCTTTTTTCATTTTCAGCCATGAATACCTATGTTTTAATCGGTTCTTCTTTAATTTGGCTGAATTGTCACACAAATTGTCTAAATTCGTCCTTTTCCATTATAAAAGAGAAATGTTTGAAACTTCAACTCCAAACCACCGCGAGTTTCGGCTCAGGATACTAATATATGCTACAAAGCGTGCCGGTTCTGCGTATATTGTCAAATTTCTTCAAAAAAATCTTCAATTTCACTTTTTTCTTCATTTGCAGTATTTTGTTTAGAAGATACCTTTTATAGTAAACCTCTTGACATTTCCCCCCTGTAAAAGGCAAAATAGAAGCATAAGAAAAAATGCCCGTCCGAAGCAGGCAGGAGAAAAAGCATGAAACAGATTAACGAGGATATCAGACAGCAAAAATTCAGGCAGGTTTACCTGCTCTATGGAGAAGAACGATATCTGCGCAGGCAATACCGGGAAAAGCTACGCAGTGCACTTTGCGAAAACAACGACACCATGAATATCCATTTTTTTGAGGGAAAGGATATCCCTGTGGGCGAAATCATCGACCTGGCCGAGACGCTTCCCTTTTTCGGAGACCGCAGGGTAATCTTCGTCACAGGCAGCGGCCTCTTCAAATCCGGCGGTGAAAAAATGGCGGAATATCTGACCGCTCCCAGTGAGACCACGTTTTTTGTCTTCATGGAAGACGAGGTGGACAAGCGGAGCAAGCTGTATAAAGCGGTACAGTCAAAAGGATATGCCTGCGAATTCACCGTGCAGGATGAGAATACCCTGAAGCGTTGGATTGCCGGAATACTGGCCAGAGAGGGCAAACGGGTCACAGAGAATACCGTCCAGCTCATCCTGTCCAGAACCGGTACGGATATGGAAAATATACAGATGGAGCTGGAGAAGCTGATCTGTTACTGCATGGACCGGGATGTGGTCGCCCGGGAAGATGTGGAAGCCGTCTGCACCACCCGGGTCAGCAACCACATTTTCGATATGATAAATGCCATCTCCGCAGGACAGCAAAGGCAGGCACTGGATTTATACTATGATCTGCTTGCCCTGAAGGAACCTCCCATGCGCATTCTGTTCCTGATTGCAAGGCAGTGCAACATGCTGCTGCAGACAAAGGAGCTGAAGGCAAAAGGATATGACAACCGCACCATCGGTTCCAAAATCGGCGTGGCCCCTTTCATTGCGGGAAAATATTTGAATCAGGCGGCGCATTTTAAGACTTCCCAGCTCCGCAATGCTGTGGTAAAATGTGTGGAGGCGGAAGAAGCCGTCAAAACAGGAAGAATGAATGACATTATGAGCGTGGAGATTCTCATTCTCTCCGTGCTGCAGCCAGGAAAGGAATGATAACCCTATGAAGACAAATATGAAAGCATATCTTACGGCAGGAATTCTGTCGGTTGTTTTGCTGGGCGGCTGTGCCGGGCAGACGCCGGAAAAGGAATCCGGTGCGTCTGCCGGTTCTCCGGAGGCCGCGATGTCCTCCGAATTCGCCTCCTCGGAGACGGCACAGGATATGATAATTTTTGAGGCCCTGGATACGGAGGGCAATACCGTTTCCTCCGATATATTCTCCGGGACAAAGCTTACCATGGTCAACGTGTGGGCCACCTACTGTCAGCCCTGCATCCGGGAAATGCCCGACCTGGGTCAGCTGTCCGGCGAGTACGATAAGGCGGATTTCCAGATCATCGGCATTATAAGCGATGTCCCGGAAGGTTCAAATGAAAATCAGATTGCGAAGGCGGAAAGTCTCATTGAACAGACCGACGCGGACTATCCCCATCTGTATATCAACGAGTCCCTGTACAACGCTCTTCTGACGGAGGTTATAGCCGTTCCCACTACTTTCTTCCTGGATGAAGAGGGAAATATTCTGGATACCGTGGTGGGCTCCAAAGAGAAAGATGACTGGAAAGAAATAATTGACAGTCTTCTGGAAGAATCCTGAACGCGTCTTCCCCTATTGACCGTTGCAATACCTGTTGTTATAATGAAGGCATAGGGCCCTTACATAACGCTCAGGATATCCGTACCGATATACCCGGGGATTTCACAATGGGCCATATTGCATTTCAACCGAACAGAAAGCGAGGAGAACACAATGGATGTAAAAGAGCAGATCACAAAAGCGGTGGATAAAATCACCAGGGATAAAAGCCTCCAGGAACAGTTCAAAAAGGACCCTGTAAAGGCCCTGGAAAATGTGCTGGGCGTGGATTTACCCGACGATATAATCAATCAGGTGGTCCAGGGCGTAAAGGCCAGTCTGACCGCAGATAAGATTTCGGATTCTGTAGACGCCTTAAAAGGATTCCTGAAAAAATAAGAATCTGAGCGCAAGGAAGCAGGGGAACTGACTGCCGATACTTTTTCAGAGCAGTATCAGCTCATATATATAATCCGGGCATTCCCTGTCAGTTCCCCGTTTCTTATACTTTCCGTCTGCGGCAATCCGGAAACCCAGCTTCCGCAGTACCCCGTTGGAAGCCACATTTTCCCTGTCCACTTTGACGGTTATTCTTTCCGCTCCCTGGCCTCTGGCATATTCCACCATTCCACTGATCATTTCTGTGGCATAGCCCTGTCTCCAATGGCTCTTATGTACACAGTAAGCGATATCATATACTTTTCCCTCTTCGGAAGGGATAAAGCTGCAGGTACCTATTCTTTCTCCGGTCTGCCTGTCCTCCGAGATCAGATAGCAGCACTCTTCGTCCTCTCCCAGACCCTCGATTTCCTTCCTGTATTCAGGATCAATCTTCTCTTCCTCCAGCGCCGGGTCCGCCAGATATTCTCCCATTTCCGGGTCATTCCAGATACTGATTGCAAATCCCGCATCTTCTCTGGTAAAGCCGCGCAGAATCAGGCGGTCGGTAATGATATTTTCTATTTTCATTCGGGGTCCTCCTCATGAATTAACACACTCTATTTTACATTTTCTATAAATTTTTCATACCAAAGCGGTACCTCATGTGAAACTCTTATCGGCTTTCCATTTTTATATATGGCAAATCTGCGAAACTCTATTGTATTATCATAAAATGCCATAACACCTGCTATTAAAATATATTTTTTCACTAAAAGAGATTCCTTTCTATTACCTGTCGCTGTTTCTTTTGCAAAAGAAAATTACCCACCATTTCATAAAAGCTCCTTTGCTCTTCTGTTTCCGCTTCCAATACAAGCTGTAAAGTATCTTCCGGTTGAAGCGT
>JAAWLQ010000318.1 GCA_022797995.1 Lachnospiraceae bacterium | reverse complement strand
AATACGGTATTGATGCAGGAATCGATGACCGTAATCTCCGCTTCAGGATACTCCTCCAGCACGAGAGCTTTTGCATTCAATGCAGACTGCATGGAACCGCTGAACTTCGTGGTAATGCAGATACAGATCACAGGAACGCCTTCCTTCGCATAAGGCAGAAACACTTCCACATAATCCTGTGAGGAGGGCATGGACGACTTCGGGTAGACACCTTTGCGATCAACCATCTGCTGATAGAAATCTCGGATTCCGATTTCCACACCTTCCTTTAAATAATGCTCATCATCAAAGGAGACATAAAATGGAACCACTGTGATATTCTTTTCCTTTACAAGCTCCTCCGCCAGGTCACAGGAACCATCACTGATAATATGAAAAGCTTCGTTCATAACGCACTCACCTTCATTACATGTTTGTCTGTAATGTATAGAATACCACTTATTATAAAAATTGGCAATAGGTTTTGTCTTGCTAAATCGCTTTTTATGGTATCCTATTCTTTTTAACATAGTTTTTCTGACTACTTGTTGCGTTTTGTGGATGAAGTCATGCCTGATTCCCCTCTGACCTACCTCAAATTCGCCAAATATTCCGGATTTCCTCACGAATGCAGGGCAGCTTTTCTATATTCCCCGGGAGTCAGGCCCACCAGCCGTTTAAAGACCTGGTTGAAAAATTTTGTATCCTCATAGCCTGCCTTCCGGGCAATAGCCTGTATGGGCTGACTGCTACCCGCCAGAAGCTCACAGCATTTCTCCACCCGGATTTTCTGGAGATAGGCCAGTGCCGTCATACCTGTCTCCTGCCTGAACCGCCGGCTGACATAGGGCAGGCTGTAGTGGTATCGCTGGCAGAAAAGCCGAAGCACCGCACGCTCTTCATAATGAGCTTCCAGGAATTGTAACGCTTCCAATATGATATCGCTTTTCGCATTCTTTCTGATCTGCTGCGCTATATCCTTCTCTTCCTGCTCTCTCACCACCTGACGCATGGTCAGAATCAGTATCTCCAACAGCCTTCCCCGAAAAATCTCCTCATATCCAGTATCCTTCCTGATATACTCCTCCCGCATTCCTTCCAGAAGCCGCAGTACCCTGCCGTCCCCATCGTGAAAAATCCGGTTGGCTGACGTTTTCCCCAGGTACTGCCTGTGATAGCGAATCAGACATACCCGCAGCAGTTCTTCAAAGGATTTATGTCCCGCCAGCGTGTCGTCTATGACCTCCGCCAGAAAGAGACAGTTTATCAGTGTAAACTCCCTGCAGTTCCGGTAACTGTGGCTGCTCCCGCAGTCAATGATAAAAAAATCCCCCTGCCGCACGGTGTCAGTAACTCCGTCCAGCGTCTGCTCCGCCGTCCCTCCCGTCACATAAGCCAGCTCAAAGCAGTCGTGATCATGTACCGTGGTATCATCCTGCACAAATGGCTTTATCGCCAGCCTGTCTCTGACATTATCCGCAAATTTGAGAAAAGAAATGGTATCTCTGCTCTGCATGTTTTTCCTGCCTCCCTCCTTGCATTTCACAGGTTAAAAATACACCTGTTTTCAGTTAAAAACAAGTCTTTTTTATCATCCCGATATCTGATACAGTGAACATACAAATTATGCCGCTATCATGGTACTGATTGAACACTTGCGGAACTACAATCAGAGGATGCCCTTGCGGCGCCGGGATAATTGGGGGACGCTTCCCTTGCGGCCACGAATTATCCCACTGTGCCCTGGTGCCGAAAGGGCATCCTCGGGACTAAAATCAGCAAGTGGTCGTTCAATGCCGGCATGATTTGGGGACGCTTCCCTTGCGGCCACAAATTATGCCCGTGATATGGCATTGAACGACCACTTGCGGAACTAAAATTAGGAGGAACACTCACATGAAATGGAATGCAAACTGGATTAAACCTGCCGAAGACACCGGCGATGCAGCGCCTGTATTCGGCAAAAACTTTACCCTGTCAGGAGAACTCCGCGAAGCCATACTTACCGTCACAGCCCTCGGGGTCTACGAGGCCCAGCTGAATGGCAATAGGGTAGGCGAATTTATCCTTGCTCCCGGTTGGACCAGCTATTACAGCCGCCTGCAATACCAGGAGTATGATGTGACCGGACTTCTGGAAAAGGACAACACACTGACTGTCACTGTGGGAAAAGGCTGGTACCGCAGCCGCATGCCCGGCTGGCAGGGTTCCAGGTGGCAGGATGGCCTGCGCGATAAACCTGCCGGACTTCTGGCGCAGCTGACTCTCACCTACCTGGACGGTCGTCAGGAAATCATTTCCACCGATGAAAGCTGGAAGGTTTCCGGAAGCAGAGTCCGTTTCTCCGAGATTTATGACGGAGAAATCTATGATGCCACTTACATACCTGTGCTGAATCAGGATGTCCTGTGCTTTGAAGGTCCTTCCGACACCCTGATTCCTCAGGAAGGAGAAGAAATCAGAGAACAGGAGCGCATAGCCGGAGCCTGTATGTTCACCACGCCGAAAGGAGAGACCGTTATCGATTTCGGCCAGAATATCACAGGATACGTGGAAGCCACACTGGAGGGCCGCAGCGGAGAAGTTCTGGACCTGTCCTTCGCCGAGGTCATGGACAAAGAAGGGAATTTCTATACGGACAATTACCGCAGTGCCAAAGCCCAGTACCATTATACCTGTCGGGACGGCCTGCAGACCTATAAGCCGAAGCTGACCTTCTGGGGCTTCCGCTATATCCGGGTCAATCAGTTCCCCGGAGGTGTGGAAAAGGTTACGCCTGCGCACTTTACTGCTATCGCTTTGCATTCCGATATGAAGCGGACCGGTTTCTTAAGCAGCTCCAGTCCTGAACTGAACCGCCTTTTCGACAACATTATCTGGGGCCAGAAGGGCAATTTCGTAGATGTGCCCACAGACTGCCCCCAGCGTGACGAACGTCTGGGCTGGACAGGAGATGCGCAGGTATTCGTCCGGACCGCCTGTCTGAATTATGATGCGGAGAAGTTCTTCACCAAATGGCTGGCAGACATGGCTGCGGATCAGCATGAAGACGGTTATGTGGGGCATGTCATTCCCGATATGCTACAAAATCCTCATGCCAGCGCGGCATGGGGAGACGCTGCCACCATCTGTCCCTGGGAAGTGTATAAAGCATATGGCAATAAAGCCATCCTGGAGAATCAGTTTGAATGTATGCATAAGTGGGTGGATCATATTACTGCCACTACCACAACGCCCAATCTGTGGACCGGCGGCACCCATTACGGCGACTGGCTGGGCCTGGACGCTCCTTCCGGAAGCTACAAGGGTTCCAGTGATGAGACCTTCATCGCCTCCGCCTTCTATGCCCACTCCACTGACCTGGTAATCAGGGCCGGAAGGGTCCTGAATAGAGACGTGTCCTCCTATGAGGCCCTCTATGACCGGATTGTCGCCGCCTTCCAGGAAACCTGGCCGGAGTACAAGACCCAGACAGAATGCGTTCTCGCCGCACATTTCCGTCTGGCGCCTGACTGTCAGGCAGCCGCCGACCAGCTGGCCCGGATGATTACGGACTGTGGCACGAAGCTTCAGACAGGATTTGTAGGCACACCTTACCTGCTCCATGTTCTCAGTGATTACGGATATGCGGAGCTGGCATATTCTCTGCTGCTTCGGGAGAAATATCCCTCCTGGCTCTATCCTGTGACCAAAGGAGCCACAACCATCTGGGAACACTGGGACGGCATCATGGAGAACGGTGATTTCTGGAGCGCCGATATGAATTCCTATAACCATTACGCTTATGGTTCCGTGGCGGACTGGGTATACGGCGTTGCCGCCGGCATCACTCCAGTGGAGGAAGCCCCCGGTTATGAGAAAGTGCGGATTGCTCCCATTCCGGACGCACGTCTGGACTGGCTGAAGGCCTCTCTGCACACCAGACACGGGCTGGTAAGCTCCCTGTGGAAAAAGGCGGACGGCATGTGGCGCTATGAAATCATCACGCCGGTGGATGCGGAAATCGTAATCGGCACAGAGGTGCATCAGGTTACGCCGGGGACTTATTATTTCTATAGTGCTATTTAGAGAGCGGAATCCTGTTTTGGATTCTATTAGGGTCCTTTGATAATCGAATCTTACCTCGAATACAAAAGGAGCAGGACTTCAGCCTTCCACAGCTGAAATCCTGCTCCACACAAACCAATCATTTCCTCGCCGTAATGATTGTGGCGTTATCAGGGTTCTCCAGTACCTTCTCAATCACAAACCCGGCCTTCTGCAGCAGTTCTGTCTCATGCTGTAACGTCAGCGGAATGTCGAAATGGACAAATTGCTCCTCCGGTATCCCGGCGTTTTCCCTCTTTTTCAGGCAGACACTGCGCAGAAGTTCTTCCTCCTCTTCACAGCAGGCGATGTAGTCCCCCAACAGGAAAATGCCGCCCTCTTTCAGGCTTGCGAAGACTTTTTTATACAGTTCTTTCTTCCGCTCCGGCAGAAAATGATGCAGGCTTTCAAAAGAAATCACAGCATCCCATTTACCGCTTCCGAGATCATATTGAAAGTAATCGGCACATACGGCGGTAAAGTGCTTATCAGAATGCTTTTCCAGCAGTTTATTCAGCATACTCCGGCAGAGGTCAACGCCCGTCACCCTGGTCTCCGGATGTTTCCGCCAGATATGATCCAGTTCCAGGCCGGTTCCGCATCCCAAATCCAGAACGCTCCGGCATTCTGCGGGTAAGCTTTCGGCAAATATCTGATAGGATTTTTCCCAGACGGACATATGTTCCTCATAGCCATCCAGCCTTTTGGTAAAAAAATCGGCCATCTCCTCCAATGGGGTGTCTGCTGTATCACGCAGCCACTTTTTTAAATCCTGCATATAGTTTTCTGTTGATTTCATAACTTTCTCCTTCTATAAAGCTACTGCTCTTACTGATATTTTGAGTATGTCTGCCGCATCTGCACAGGGTTAAAGCAAAGAGTAACATTCCTGTAATAAATGGGATACGTGTAGTAAATTGTATAAAGTATAACGTAACCTGTACCGCTTTACAAGTTTTTCGATTTTACTCCTGAAAAAAATATACAATCTGCTCTGTTTGTTGCATAATAGAATATATCCTCTCTTTTTTGTGCAGGAACTGAGAGGAAAAAGCGGAAAGCATATTTTATACTATACCTGTCAGGAGGGTTT
>JAAWLQ010000317.1 GCA_022797995.1 Lachnospiraceae bacterium | reverse complement strand
GAAGGCTGCGCAAATCAGCGCGGCGAGTATCAGGATCCGCAGCCGCTGGGTCCAGGTCAAAATGATAAGTCTTACACAGTGCCCGAAGCAGCGCGTTGGTAAAGCTGGACTTGTCCGCACAGGACTGCCACCCTGTCACTGCGATGGCCCCCTGGTTGATGCTGAGCCGCTTGTCCGGAATCATCAGATCCAGGTCAAACTCCATCTTATAACCCAGTCCTGAACACACGGGACAGGCTCCGAAGGGATTGTTGAAAGAAAAACTCCTCGGCTCTATCTCGCTGATCCCGATGCCGCAGTCAGGGCAGGAAAAACTCTGGCTGAAAGTCATGGGCTCCCCGCCAATCACATCCACCAGCAGAAGCCCTTCCGCCAGACTCAGAACATTCTCGATGGAATCTGCCAGACGGCGTTCTATTCCCGGCTTTACCGCCAGGCGGTCCACCACGACTTCTATGTTATGCTTGATATTCTTCTCCAGCGAGATCTCTTCTGTCAGTTCATAGAGATTCCCGTCCACACGCACACGCACATAGCCGCTTTTTCTGGCCCGGTCCAGCACCTTCTCATGCTGTCCCTTGCGTCCCCGGACCACCGGCGCAAGGAGCTGCAGCCTTGTGCCTTCCGGCAGCGCCATAATCTGGTCCACCATCTGGTCTACCGTCTGTTTTGAAATCTCCCTTCCGCAGTTAGGACAATGGGGAATTCCGATTCTGGCATAGAGCAGACGAAAATAATCATAAATCTCCGTCACCGTACCCACAGTGGAACGTGGATTTCGATTGGTGGATTTCTGGTCAATGGAGATGGCCGGGGACAATCCCTCAATCTTCTCCACATTGGGCTTCTCCATCTGCCCCAGAAACTGCCTGGCATAGGAGGACAGAGATTCCATATACCGGCGCTGCCCCTCCGCATAAATGGTGTCAAAGGCCAGGGAGGATTTTCCAGAACCTGACACGCCTGTCAGAACTACCAGTTCATTTCTGGGAATATCCACGTCAATATTTTTCAGATTATGCTCGGCCGCCCCGCGTATTTTGATGTATTCGCGGGGACGCATCTTCTTGATTTCTTCCATTTTTATCCGTTTTCCTTCCTAATATATAGTATATGGCACCTCAGGAATCTTCCTTTTCCTCATTATAATCCCGCAGCTTCTCCTTCAGCTCGATCATCTTGTCACGCAGCTCGGCCGCCGCCTCGAAGTTTAAGTCCGCCGCCGCCTTCTGCATCTTCTTCTGCACGTCCGCGATCAGCTTCTCCAGCTCCTTTTTGCTCATGGATTCCGGATCCTTCTCAAAGCGAATCTCTTCTTTGGCAATCACTTTGGAAATAGCAATCAGGTCCCTGACAGCCTTTTTGATAGTCTGGGGTGTGATTCCGTTTTCCTCATTGTATTTCATCTGAATCTCACGGCGGCGGTTGGTCTCGTCCAGTGCCATCTGCATGGAATCCGTGATGGTATCCGCATACATGACCACATGTCCCTCCGCGTTTCGGGCCGCCCGGCCGATGGTCTGTATCAGGGAAGTGCCGCTTCGCAGAAAGCCTTCCTTATCCGCATCCAGAATCGCCACCAGAGAAATCTCCGGAATGTCCAGCCCCTCCCGCAGCAGATTGATACCCACCAGCACGTCGAACACATCCAGCCGCATATCCCGGATGATTTCCGCCCGTTCCAGCGTATCGATGTCCGAATGCAGATATTTCACCCGGATACCCACCTCGCGCATATAGTCAGTCAGGTCCTCCGCCATACGCTTTGTCAAAGTAGTCACCAATACTTTATTATGCTTCTCCGTCTCCTTATTAATCTCCCCGATCAGGTCATCAATCTGCCCCTCCACAGGCCGTACATCCACCTGGGGATCCAGCAGCCCGGTAGGCCGGATAATCTGCTCCGTGCGCAGCAGCTCATGCTCTTCTTCATACACAGAGGGCGTGGCGGACACGAACAGCATCTGGTCGATATGGGATTCAAATTCGTCAAAATTCAAGGGCCGGTTGTCCAGCGCCGAAGGCAGACGGAAACCGTAATCCACCAGCGTCTGCTTTCTGGACCTGTCGCCTGCGTACATGCCTCTGATCTGTGGAATCGTCATATGGGACTCATCAATGATAATCAGGAAATCATCCTGAAAGAAATCCATCAGCGTCAGAGGCGGCGCGCCCTCCGGCATCCCGTTCAGATGCCTGGAATAGTTCTCAATGCCGGAGCAGAACCCCGTCTCCCGCATCATCTCTATGTCAAAATTGGTCCGCTCGGCTATCCGCTGGGCCTCAATCAGCTTGTCCTCGCTCTTGAAAAAGCGGACTCTTTCTTCCATCTCCTTCTCAATATTATCACAGGCTATCTTAATCTTCTCCTGCGAAACCACATAATGGGAGGCGGGAAAGATTGCTATATGGTTCAGCACCGCATGAACTCTGCCGGACAGAGGCTCTATCTCCGCTATCCTGTCGATTTCGTCTCCGAAGAATTCTATCCGGATAAAATAGTCTCCGCCCTGAGCCGGGTAGACTTCTATCACATCCCCATGCACCCTGAAACATCCTCTCTGCATGTCCATCTCATTGCGGGTGTACTGAATGTCCACCAGCTCACGCAGTACCTGGTCTCTGTCCTTTATCATTCCGGGACGCAGGGAGACTATCATGTCTTTGTATTCGTCAGGACTGCCCAGACCGTAGATGCAGGATACGCTGGCAACTACTACCACGTCCCTGCGCTCTGTCAGGGAAGCCGTGGCGGACAGACGCAGCTTGTCTATCTCGTCGTTGATGGAGGAGTCCTTGGCGATGTAGGTGTCGCTGGAGGGGACATAGGCTTCGGGTTGGTAGTAGTCGTAGTAGGAGACAAAATACTCCACCGCATTCTCCGGGAAAAATTCCTTGAACTCGCCGTATAATTGTGCAGCGAGGGTCTTATTGTGCGCTATTACCAAAGTGGGTTTGTTCAGCTGTGCGATCACATTCGCCATCGTGAATGTCTTGCCGGAGCCTGTGACGCCCAGTAAAGTCTGGAATTGGTTGCCTTCTTTAAACCCTTTGACCAGGGCTTCTATCGCCTGGGGCTGGTCGCCGGTGGGTTGGTATTCACTGTAAAGTTTAAATTTCAACATATAAAAGCCTCTCTTTCACGGAATTACTTCGATTACTATAAGCCATAAAATCCATGCAATTTAAAAATAATTTCATATAAATTATCAATGTCTCTATTTTTTGCTATCATAAATCAACTGATTTCTCTCTAATTCTTTCTGCAACTCTTCCACCGTTGGTAAAACGGTCATATATTTTGAAGCGAATATCTGCTGGCTTTCATGAAGCACCGAATATTTTACAATCGTTTCATCCTTATCTGTACAAAAGATAATCCCGATTGTCGGATTATCATCCTCTCTTCTTTTTAGGTCATCAAACATTCTGACATACATATCCATTTGTCCTATATCTTGATGAGTCAGTTTCTTTGTTTTTAAATCAATAACGACAAAGCATTTCAAAATATAATTATAAAAAACCAGATCAATATAGAAATCCGTTGTTTCTGTACATATTCTCATCTGCCTTCCCACAAATGAAAACCCTTTGCCCATTTCCAGCAGGAACTTCTGAAGATTATTTATAATGGCTGTTTCCAGATCACTTTCTAATTGATTGATATTAGGAGTAATCCCCATAAACTCTAGTACAAATGGATCCTTCACAAACTCCAATGCCTTATTTTCTTTATCTGGCAACTGTGTTGATAACATTCTTTTGTAATATCCACTTTTGATGTTGCGTTCCAAAACTCTTACAGACCAATTTTCTGTCAGAGCTTCCTTTAAATAAAAGTTTCTTTCCTCTTCATCGGAAATACGCATTATACTTCTTAGATGAGACCACGAAATTTTACCAGCCATTGAAAATCCATACGAATCTTTTGGAAATACCAAATAAAACTGACGGCAGTTTCTCAAATTTGCTACTGAAAAGCCTGTTCCAAATTCATCTGACAGCTGTTCTGATAAATTTTTTATCAAATAAGAACCATATTTTGTCTTCGTCTTTCCATATTGTTCCTGCTCAACAATTCGTCGCCCCACATTCCAATAAGCATATGTCATGATCCTATTTGCACTATTATATGCTTCTTCTCTTGCCCGTTGTAATATGAAATGCACATCTTCATAAAATTGCTGTTCCTTTGTTATTAGAATTTCTGAAGATTCTTGCATTAATAAATCACTCTTTTTCTCCATCTTGCCTCCGCAGATTCGCTACACGCGTGTAGCGAATTACTCTATAGTTTCATTAGGATATAATTATCCTACTATACATATTTTTTCATATATCTAGAACCATTATAAACTTTCTATCTCGACACCTATCTGAATCAGAATATCCTTTGTCAGTTTTGATAACGGCCTATTATGCATATATTCTTCATTATCAGAATACGAATATAAGGTTTCCACAATCTGCTTTTCATTAACGAAAATTCCTGCAAAATTTTTTAATAAAATGTCTTTATGCGTTTCAGAGTAAATATATCTTTTGCGTATCATCTCTTTTACATATTCCTTAGAATGATTATATTTCTTTTCCAAATGAAATGTTTCCTTGGAATTTTTCATTCTTTCACTCAATTTTTTCTCACCATTGCTATGCAGCTTGATTTTAAAATTGTCTGAAATCCCTTGCCAGACAGTAGAATCAAATCTTTTTTCTTCTATATCTTCAATAGGCTCCTCGTATACAATATCTCTCGTATCATTACTATCATAAACTTCTATAGAAAAATGATATTCATCATTTTCATTGTCGTAAAATGGATAAAATGTTCTTTTTGTTGAATCAGACTTTTCATGATTACATACCTTACAACTTGGAACAAGGTTGAAAAAAGAAAGCGCCAGTGCTGGGATTTCCTCTTTTGAATAATAATGATCCAAATCACCTTTAAAATATGCCTTCCTTTGTCCGTTCTCTTTACGAGTAACATAATTCTCTACAAAATTACGGTTGCAATATGGACATACTTCCACCCCCATAATCTGGACAATTTTTACTAATTTCATACTTTTGCGGATAAACGTACTTGAAATATCAGCAGTAGGAGCAGTGACCACATCCACACCATCTTCATAAATGGTTCCGACAGGATAACCGGGACGAGGATAA
>JAAWLQ010000316.1 GCA_022797995.1 Lachnospiraceae bacterium | reverse complement strand
AGAGGACTGGAGGAGCTGATTTCCTCCAAAACGGGCATTAATACGATGACAGCAGAGGATCCCATGACGGCGGTAGCGGTGGGAACCGGTAAATATGTGGAATTCCTTTCCGGCTACAATGCCAGGTAGAATTGAGGGGAAGAGATTTTACGGGGGCCCGGAGGGCGCGCCTGAGAAAAGCTGAAGCTTTATACGCAGATCTTTACCGACGGACCGGATTTACAGACTGCGGAAAGGTATGGTTATCATTATGTTAAAAGGCTTATATACCGCATACACAGGTATGATCAATGAACAGCACAGAATGGATACGCTGACGAATAATCTGGCCAACGCGTCCACGGTGGGATATAAAAAGGAAGGGGCTACCAGCCAGTCCTTTGATGATATCCTCACGGTAAAAATTAAAGATACTACCTGGGCGGGACGTCTTCCGCAGCGCATGGGCAACAATAATCCCGGGGTGAAGATAGGCGAAAATTATACGGACTATACCCAGGGCTCTTATCGTGTCACCGGGAATACCTATGATCTGGCTCTGGACGGGGAAGGATTTTTTGCCATTGAATTTACCAATAAGGCGGGGGAGACCTCTACCATGTACACCCGGGGCGGCCAGTTTACCCTGAACAGAGAGGGATACCTGGTGACGGAAGACGGCGACTATGTACTGGATACACAGAACAGGAGAATCAGGGTGAACACGCTGCTGGAGTCGAAGATTGACACTGACGGCACAATTACTCAGAACGGAAGGACTGTGGCCAAGATTCAGGTGGCCGATTTTGAAGACTATAATTATCTGGAAAAATATGGTGAAACATATTACAGACCCATCGAGGGGGCGAGAATGAAGCGGGCCGACGCGCAGATTAATTCGGGATATCTGGAGATGGCCAATGTGCAGATTGTGTCGGAGATGGTAAATCTCATTGCCATTACCCGGGCCTATGAGAGCAATCAGAAGATTATCCAGACCTATGACAGTTCTCTGGAAATTGCGGCGAACCAGCTGGGCAGAGTATAACGACATATGCTGGTAGTGCATGATGGAGCGGGACAGGACCAGAAGCATGCAGAAGTGACAGCCGACAGGAAACAGGAGAAAGCTGAGATCAGGAAGCGGTACAGAATAAGGCGGAGTACGGAACCTGACAGAATACATAGAACAGACAGTCAACAGGACAGAGAAAGGAATCAGAATTATGGTACGCAGTTTATGGACAGCGGCAACCGGTATGATTGCACAGCAGACAAATCTGGACACAATTGCCAATAATCTGGCAAATGTTAATACCCAGGGTTTTAAAACGCAGGTGAATGAATTTAAGACTCTGTTGTATCAGACCTTGCAGACGAAGACCACCACGGCCAATGGGGAACAGAAGCCCACCAGCGCACAGGTGGGTCTGGGTACACGCAACTCGGCGATTACCACCATATTCAAAACAGGTAATATGCTTGCCTCCGAGAGCGACACCGCTTTTGCAATAGACGGAAAAGGCTTTTTTGCTGTGCGCGGTGCAGATGGGAATACATATTACACCAGGGATGGTAACTTTGTGTTCTCTCTGGCTACCAACGGAAATATGCTGGCGAATGCAGACGGTCTGCCGGTGCTGGATACGAAAGGGCGTCCTATTATACTGGACCAGCGCTATGTGGTCAGTGAGATTACAGTGACAGGAGACGGACTGCTCTGCTATCCTGATGAGAAAAATAATCCCCAGCCTATGGGAATCAGAATCGGAGTCTTCCAGTTCAACAATCCCAACGGTCTGGAGAGACTGGCCAACAGTCTGTATGATCAGACTGCTGCCAGCGGACAGCCTATTAACGAAGCGACCAATAATGATGTGGAGAAGAGCAGGATTCTGCAGAATTATCTGGAAGGCTCCAACGTGCAGGTGGTTGACGAAATGGTCAATATGATTGTGGCACAGAGAGCTTATGAGCTGAATTCAAAGGCAATTACCACTTCTGATGAAATGCTTCAGCAGGCCAATAATCTGAAGAGATAAAAAGGAGTACAGCCTGAGGGGTGATCTAAAGTCTTCGGGAACCACAAGTGCCCGGTCCTCTGCCTGAAGTTACAGAGCAGGGACGGCGTGGCAGTCGATTGAGAAAGGAAAAAATATGGATTTCAGTAATATAGCCTCCATGTACAGTGACAGATATACCACCGCCGCAAATCAGACGGCGAATCAATTGCAGAATAAGCTGAAGGGCGCCGATTATGCCAACGCTTCCGAGGCCGAGCTGATGGATGCCTGTAAACAGTTTGAGGCATATTTCGTGGAGCAGATGTACAAGGGGATGATGAAAACCATTCCCGGTAATGAGGAGGAAACTTCTCATTATACTTCTACCATGATGGATTTCTATAAGGATCAGATGATACAGAGTATGGCGGAGGAGACCACAAAGCAGAACGGCGGTCTGGGACTGGCGCAGATGCTTTTTGAACAGATGAAGCGCAATTATAACTTTTCCGGTGAGTCGGAGGGTACAACGGCCGGAGAAGCCGGTTCAGATGCAATAGAAGGAAACAATTGAAGGGTTGTAAATAAATCTGTATGAAACTTGTATGTCCGGGACAAGGCTGCTTAGACACAAAGCAGCCTTGTTCTGGTATACGTGAATATTCCCCTGTATCAGACTGTACCATCATGGATGAAGCCGGGGGACTGGCGGATGCAGGGGGGCATGGATGGAAACGCTCAGCGGTTATGTGGAACATATTATCTTTCAGAACAGTGAGAATGGCTATACTGTGCTGAATCTTGCGGCGGAAGGGGAAGAGGTCATCTGCGTGGGGATGTGCAAGGGGCTGTCCCAGGGAGAAAGCATTTCCGCACAGGGGGAATATATCGACCATCCTGTCTATGGGAGTCAGTTTAAGATAAGCGGATTTCAGGTGGTAGTACCCCAGGACAGCATCGGAATGGAGCGCTATCTGGGGTCCGGGGCGATAAAAGGCGTCGGTCCGGCGCTGGCGGCCAGAATCGTGAAAAAGTTCGGCGATGACACCTTTCGGATTATCGAGGAGGAACCGGAACGTCTGACAGAAGTGCGGGGAATCAGTGAGAGAAAGGCGAGAGAAATCGCCGTTCAGATGGAAGAAAAGAGGGATTTGCGGAATGCGCTGGTTTACCTGCAGCAGTACGGAATCTCCAATACCCTGGCTGTCAAAATATACAATGCTTACGGCGAAAGTCTCTACGGAGTGATGAGAGAAAATCCGTACCGGCTGGCGGAGGAAATCAGAGGAATCGGATTCAGGATGGCGGACGAGCTTGCCGCGAGAATCGGGATTCATGCGGACTCCGAGTACCGCATCAGAAGTGGAATCATATATGTGCTGCTCCAGGCTGTGGGAGAAGGGAACTGTTATCTGCCCATGGACATGCTTCTTGAGTGTGGGGAGAGGCTGCTGGGAATCGCCGGAAATGATATCCGGCCGCAGCTGGACAATCTGATGATGGATAAAAAGGTGGTCATCAAGGGGGAGAATGTATTTTCCGCTTCGTACTATTATGCCGAACTGAACTGTGCCGGAATGCTGCATGAACTGAATATTCCAATGCCTGCGGAGGAGAAAGACACGGAACGGAAGCTGGAAAAGCTGGCCCGGGAGCTGAAAATCGAGCTGGATGAGCTTCAGATAAAAGCTGTCATGGGAAGCATACAGAACGGACTGTTTCTTCTGTCGGGGGGACCCGGCACAGGCAAAACCACTACCATCAATATGATGATTCGATATTTTGAGGCGGAGGGGCTGGACATTTTTCTGGCGGCACCCACAGGACGGGCGGCAAAGCGGATGACGGAAGCCACGGGATTTGAGGCCAGAACCATACACCGCATGCTGGAGCTGAACAGTGCGCTGTCCGACGAAGACACCCGCAAAGTTCGTTTCGAGAGAAATGAGGAAAATCCGCTGGAGGCGGATGTGGTGATAATAGACGAAATGTCCATGGTGGATATTCAGTTGTTTCAGGCGCTGCTGAAGGCAGTGGTGCCTGGGACAAGGCTGGTCCTGGTGGGGGATGTGAATCAGCTTCCCAGCGTTGGGCCGGGACAGGTACTGCGGGATCTGCTGGGCAGCGGTCAGTTCCCAATGACGGAATTAAAGAGGATATTCCGCCAGGCGGAAAAGAGCGATATTGTGGTCAACGCGCACAGAATCAACAGCGGAGAGCAGATTGCCCTGGATAATAAGTCCAGAGACTTTTTCTTCCTGGAAAGAAATGACGTTAATGTCATATACAAGCATATGATACAGCTGATCAGTGAGAAACTGCCCCGTTATGTACAGGTGACACCATATGAGATACAGGTGCTGACACCTATGCGGAAGGGAAGTCTGGGCTGTGAGACACTGAACGGCATTCTGCAGAGATATCTCAATCCGGCGGACGGGCGCAAGAAGGAGCATATAAGCGGCAGCACTATATATCGGGAAGGCGATAAAGTGATGCAGATTAAGAATAATTATCAGCTGGAGTGGGAGATTGTCAGCAAGTACGGAATCCCGATTGACAAAGGGACGGGAATTTTCAATGGGGATATGGGAAAGATTCTCGAGATTAACGAAGTGTCAGCCAGCCTGGTGGTGGAATATGATGAACAGAGACGGGTGACATATCCCTTTTCTCTGCTGGAGGAACTGGAGCTGTCCTATGCCGTTACCATTCACAAGGCTCAGGGAAGCGAGTATCCTGCGGTAATTCTGCCGCTGCTCAGCGGTCCAAGAATGCTGTTCAACCGCAATCTGCTGTACACGGCAATTACAAGGGCCAGAAGCTGCGTGACAATTCTGGGCAGCAGCGACACGGTGCGGGGGATGATAGACAATGTCAGTGAGAACCGCAGATATACCGCTCTGGCAGAGAGAATAAGGGAACACGGAGCCGGATGCATGGGAGGATTGTAGATGTCTGCGCCGGGCAGCGCAGATGAAGGTGAGTATATTGGGCCGCAGATTCTGCGGTCAGTATCTTCTGTAAGGTCGGAGAGGGTTCAAATCGGAGGATGAGGAACCCATGAGAATGAAAATCAGAACAAAGAGCCGGACCGATGTCGGGACAGGAGGGAAAGCCGGGAGAAAGACGAAGAACGGATGGGGAACGAAGGTGTATGGGGGGATACTGCAGCTGCTTTTTCCCCTGCGCTGTCCGGTCTG
>JAAWLQ010000315.1 GCA_022797995.1 Lachnospiraceae bacterium | reverse complement strand
CAAAATGAGTTTTCAACTCATTTTGGCGCCTGCGAATCTCGCAAAATCGCATACAAACGCGATTTTGACTTCGCGGTGCCGTATGGCTGAACTGTTACCTCTGATTCCGTGTTCCTCTGATGGCAGCTTCTCGTAGTATAATCGAGCAGAGAAATGCGCTTCTCCCCTGTGCATGAACAAAAGCCCGGACTGCTGGAAAGCCCGGGCCGTAATCAAATCTTCAATTATCTTCCTGCCTGCGATTGCCAGCGCCGTTTCTGCCGGCAGGATTCAGGAATTACATAACAACAGCTTTGTATAGTCCGCCTTAGGATGGTTGAACACTTCCTCTGTCTCTCCGATCTCCAGAATCTGTCCTTCCTTCATAACCATAATCCGGTCGCACATCCGGTAGACCACATTGATGTCATGGGAGATAAAAAGGCAGGCCAGCCGCATCTCCTCCTGCAGCTTTAAAATCAATTCCATGATCTGGGCCTGGATGGTCACATCCAACGCCGATACCGGTTCGTCGGCCACGATAAAGCCGGGATTGGTAATCAGCGCCTGTGCGATACTGACTCTCTGACGCTGTCCGCCGCTGAGCTCCGAAGGCTTTCTGTGAAAATACTGCTCTTCCATCCCCACACGCCGAAGCATATCGTAAGCCGCAGTCTCCATGTCCGCCTTCGTCATGGCCAGAGATTTGTCCAGCGCACCGGCGGCTCTCAGAGGCTCCTGCAGCAGCCATCCTATGGTTTTCGAGGGATTCAGACTGCTGTATGGATCCTGAAATACCATCTGGGGCCGGACGGAATGATGCACGATCTTTCCTTCTATATGATGGTTCATGCCCAGAATCGCTTTGGAGAGAGACGTCTTCCCGCATCCGCTCTCCCCCACCAGCCCCAGGCTTTCCCCGGGCCAGATCTCAAAATCCGCATGGTGCACCACATACTGCCGCTGATTTCGCCGGAAAAGAACTCTCAACGAGAATTTCTTCTCCCTGTCTTTGCCGTCTTCCTCCGTCAGAGCCTGATTGCCATCCTGATAGTAGACAGACAAATCCCTCACTTGCAGAACCGGCTCCGGTCGTCTTGCCGTTCCTGTGGTTTCCCCATTCCCTGCATTCCCGGTCTCCGCTTCCTGGCTCCCTGCCTCCCCGGTTTTCCTTTCCCGGTTCTCCTCATCTCCGGCTTTTCTTTCCCGATCATCCGCATCTCCGGAAATACCCGGCTTCCCGACCGTCCTCCGGAATCCTTCCCGGCCGTGGACTCTGGAGGGGACGGCCTCCACAAGTCTCTTCGTATACGCCTCTTTGGGATGGTCAAAGACTTCCTCCGCAGTGCCGATTTCCACCACACAGCCATCCTTCATCACCGCCACCCGGTGACAGATTCGTCTGGCAAGGTGGAGATCATGGGTGATAAACAGCATGGCGTTGTTCTGTTCTTTGTTAATTTTGCGCAAAAGCTCCACAATCTGATTCTGAATGGTCACGTCCAGAGCAGTGGTAGGCTCATCCGCCACAATCAGTCTGGGATGCAGGATAATGGCCATGGCAATCATGGCCCGCTGGCGCATGCCGCCGGACAGCTGATGTGGATAACTGGCATAGACCCTTTCCGCATCCTGCAGTCCCACCGCCCGGAAGGTTTCCAGCACCTTTTCCCATATTTCTTCCCTGTCCAGCTTCGTGTGAAGCAGCAGAACCTCCTCCACCTGTCTTCCCACCTTCTGAGTTGGATTCAGACTGGTCTGAGGCTCCTGAAATACCATGGACATCTCCGAGCCCTGATATTTCCGGTAAAGCGCTTTATCACAGGACTTTCCTGCCTCCCTGAGCACCACATCGTCAAAAAGAATCCGGCCGGACGTAACACGCGCGGTATCCGCCACAAGTCCCATCAGGGTAAGAGCCGTAACGGATTTCCCGGATCCGGACTCTCCCACAACACCCAAGATTTCCCCGTCCCGCAGGTCAAGGCTCACCTTTTTCACTACTTCCGTCTCGCCGAAGGCCACGGACAATTCTTCTATTTTAATCATTCCTGCAGGCCTCCTTTCCGCCTGAAATTCCCAGTCCAACGATTATCTGCGCCGGATTCCCTCGCTGAACAGCGCAAATCCCAGCACCACCCACACAATAGTCAGCCCCGGCGCCAAAGCATACCAGGGCGCGGTCTGCAGATATCCCTGGGCGTCCGAAAGCATCTTCCCAAGACTGGCATCCGGAGGCTGTACGCCGATTCCCAGATAGCTCATGCCCGATTCCGCCAGAATGGCATTGTTGAAACCGATCATCACCGACACCCAGAACACGGAAAAAATGTTGGGCAGAATATGCACAAACAGAATACGGAAATTCCCAACTCCCATCATTCTGGCCCGCCGGATATAGTCCGCATCCCGGAGCCTGATGAATTCACTTCTCACAATTCTCACGAAGCTGGGCACAAACACCAGCCCCAGCGAAATAATCACATTCTGCATCCCGGTCCCCAGGAGGCTGATAATCACCAGAGTCAGCAGGATGCTGGGAAAGCCGTTGAGCGCATCCGTAATCCGCATGACCACTTCGTCCACCAGGCCGCCGAAGTACCCCGTCAGCGCCCCCAAAAGAATCCCTGCGGCGCCGGAAAAGAACACCACCAGAGTGCTGATCAGAATAGAAGTTCCCATTCCCTGCATCACTCTGGAAAAAATATCCCGGCCGAAATTATCCGTGCCGAAAGGATGACGCAGAGAGGGCGGCGCAAATTTTTCCGCCGCGGACATGGCAGTGGTACTGTAAGGGGTCCAGAAGAATCCCAGCACCCCCAGGAACAGAGCCAGGCCCGTCATTATCACACCGGCTGTCAGATATTTATTCCATTTTCCGTTCTTTGCTTTTTTCATATCTGCTTTTGTCCGTTCCTTTCCCGGGGGATGCCCTTTCACGCATTCCATCCTCTACGAAATCCTGGGGTCTATCACCTTATACAGAATGTCCACCAGAAAATACACAAATATCACCACAAAAGTAATATAGAGAATCAGAATCTCCACCACCGGGAAATCTCTGGTGGAGATAGAGCTGATCAGCAGCCTCCCAATTCCGGGAAGGCTGAACACCTGCTCAATCACAATGCTTCCCGCCACAATCTCCGCCACTATCATACCCAGAAAAGTCACCACCGGCATCATGGCATTTCTCAGCACATGCCCGTACATCACCCTCTCTTTGGTACAGCCCTTGCTGTAAGCGGTGCGGACATAATCCGACCCCAGCTCCGTCAGCATGGAATTGCGCAGGAATCTGGCCGTCATCGCAATCTTCGGCAGCGCAATGGATATGGCCGGAAAAATCAAATACCCCAGAAACCCCGGGAAATTCTCCTGATAACTCACGTACCCTCCCGGCCGGAAGAACCGGAACAGAATTCCGAACAGCCAGGTCACCAGAATCCCCAGGAAAAACGAGGGCACTGCCATGGATGCCTGGGTGATGACCCCCAGAGCTGCATCCAGCAGATGATTGCCGCTTTTCGCCCAAAGCACGCCCAAAGGGATGGACACCACCACAATCAGCACCAGGGAGATGGCAGCCAGCCACAGAGTCACCGGCAGTTTATCGCCTATCAGCTCCGCCACCGGCATCATTTCATTCATATTTTTGGAATAGCGGTAGCTGACTCCGAAGTCTCCCTGGAATACGCCGGCCACCCATTTCCCGTAACGGACAAGAGGCGGATCGTTAAAACCCAGTTCCTCCCGCAGCTGTTCCTCCCGCTCAGGAGTGGCCTCCGTCCCCAGGATAGATGCCACCACATCGCCGGGAATAATTTCGAAAGCCAGGAAAGCGGCAGCGGAAACAAGAAACAATGTCATAATGAGAGTACCTATTTTTTTACCAACATATTTCACGCTGCCCTTCCTCCTGACTTTCTATTATATATGTGCCTGCTATTATGTGCACAGGCCGCACATGATACCGATGGCCATTCGGCCTTCTCCTGCCATGTGCATTTGCATCTTATTCTATCATGTGCACAGGCCGCACATGATATTGATGGCCATTCGGCCTTCTCCTGCCATGAACATTTGCCTCTTACTCTATCATGTACACCGTGCTGATGTCCTGCACATAGACAGGATAAAATTTGTAGCCTGCAATCCGCTTGCTCAGCGCCGTCTTATCCGCCGGCGTCTGAATAAAGGCGCTTCCCGCTTCGTCGCAGAGAATCTTCTGCAGCTGCTTGTAGTACTCCGCCTTCTCGGTCAGATCAATGGCAGCCTGCGCCTTCTGATAGACTTCATCATACTCAGCACTTTCAAAGTTGATGAAGTTCTTGCTGGAGGAGGTCTGGAACCGGTTCATCAGATATCCCGGCGTCATGTCGCTGGTCAGACAGGTGATGGTGGCGTCAAATTCACGCCCCTTGTACACCTTCTCCAGCCATTCGCTGTTCTCCATCCCCTGGATTGTGGCGTTGATTCCCACCTGCTTTAACTGCTCCACGATGACCTCGCCGGTCTGCATGTGGAATTCATAGCCGGAGACAATGGCAATCTCCATATCAAATCCATCGGCATAGCCGGCATCTGCCAGCAGTTCTTTGGCCCTCTCCACATTGCCAGTGGTACCGTAGGTCTCATTCAGATCTGTGTAGTAATCCTTCAGAGTGGGGGGCATGCAGGAGCTGATCAGCGCGCCTGTGCCGCCGCCTACAAAATCATTGATCTCTTCCTTATTCAGCGCGTAGCAAATCGCCTGGCGCACCCGCACATCGTTAAGCGGTTCAACCGCATTGTTCAGATACAATGCCTGCACCATGGTGGTAGGGGAGGAAACCACCTGATAATTGTCCTGAAGCACCTGTGCCTGGGAATCGGTGAGATAAGGATAAATGTCAATGGTACCGCCCTGCAGCTCCATCAGCGCCGTGTCTCCATCTCCCACAATCTTGAACTCCACCTGGTCCACATAGGGAAGTCCCTCCTGCCAGTACTCCGGATTCTTCGCCAGAACAATTCCCTCCTGAGGTTTGTAGGAAACATAAGAAAACGGCCCGGTACCCACAGGATCCGCCCCTTCCTCCTCGCCGCTGCCAGCGGGGATGATGGCTGCCACAAAGCTATAGATCAGCTCTGTGTTGGCACTTCCTACCGTTACCTGAACCGTCTTGTCATCCAGAATGTCTACGGCCGTGATTGCGCTCATGGTGGAAATTAAGGGAGTGCCGTCCAACAGTCCCG
>JAAWLQ010000314.1 GCA_022797995.1 Lachnospiraceae bacterium | reverse complement strand
ATTGACCCTTACGCCAACGCTTTCAATCAGGAAGCAAACGGCAGATGCTTTGAGAAGGATGAGACGGAGATGTCTCCCTGGATTTGGGAGAGAAAATATGAGGTGGATTCCCTCTGCTATCCTGTCCGGCTTCTGAACCAGTATTGGAAGACCACGGGGGATGACAGTGTCTTTGGGGAGAGAACGAAAGAGGCGCTTATCACGATCTTGTCTGTATGGGAGACCCAGCAGCGTCACTGGGAGTGCTCGGAGTATTCCTTTGTACGGCATGACTGTCCTGCGTCGGATACTTTGCCAAATGAAGGAAAGGGCAGTCCCTGCGGTTATACCGGAATGACCTGGAGCGGGTTTCGGCCCAGCGACGACGCCTGTGAATATGGTTATCTGATTCCGGCCAATTTCTTCGCGGCAGGGGTGCTGGGCTATATGGCGGATTTTGCCCGGTCCATTTACCGGGATGAAGCGCTGGCAGGTCGTGCGGACAAGCTGGCAGGTGAGATTCTGGAGGGAATCCGGAAATACGGTATTACACAGGTGGAGGGCCTGGGGCCGGTATATGCCTATGAGACAGACGGAATGGGACATTATAATCTCATGGATGATGCGAATGTGCCAAGTCTGCTTTCCCTTCCCTGGCTGGAGGCGCCGGGAGTGGACGAGGAAATTTACCGGAATACCAGGGCTTTTGTGCTGAGCAAGGGCAATCCCTATTATTATGAAGGAACAGCGGCGAGAGGCATCGGCAGTCCCCATACGCCGTCAGGATATATCTGGCATATTGCGCTGACCATGCAGGGGCTCACTGCTTCGGATTCAAAGGAACGGGAAGAATTGCTCCAGACCCTGATGGACACGGATGCAGGTACCGGACTGATGCACGAAGGATTTGACGCGGACTGCCCGGAGCATTTTACCAGAGAGTGGTTTGCCTGGGCGAATTCCCTGTTTTCCCTGTTTGTGATAGAGCAGCAGGGATTGGGGAAGGCTGTGGTCGATGCGGACTGAGCCGGTAAGGAAGGAGAGAGGGAGGTTTATGGATTATACATTTGACGGAAAAATAACAAAGCAGGTGCTGGAAAATTATCTGAGCCGTGCGGTCACTGCCGCAGGGCTCTATGAGAGTGATACCCTGGAGGACGATCTGAGAGCGTTGAAAAATATAGGAGCAAAGTTCCTGGGCCGGGCCTCCGGCGTATGGTATATGCGAGAGCCTGATGAGGAACATTTCGAGAAATCCAGGCAGCTGGCGGAGCGGGTGCATGAGATGGACCCGGAGATTATCTTGCAGGCCTGCATTTTTGAGATAGTGGTGGAGCGTATGGAGGAGGTTGAAATTCCTCTGTATGTGCTGCGGGCTTTCGGACAGAAGGAGGAGAAGAGGAATTTTCGGCTGGAGGAGACCTTGTTTTCCGAGGAGGCGCCAGGCTTCATACACCGCAGAGAAGAGCCTGACAAAAACGGGGGCATACCGGACCTGAGCCGGACGGAGACTGCGATGTGGTTCTATTACCGGGCTACCCGTTATATAGACTGCGGATATGAGGCGCTTCACATGGGGCAGGTACATCTGTACACAGCCAACGACCCCGGTATGGCGAAAACGGCGGAGCTTTTCCGCAAGATTCGGGAGTACGGAGCTGTTCACGCGAGACGTCATAAAGTTCTGATGGATGCCCACACCCACGGAGTGAGCATTCGGGGAGAGTTGCTGTTCGATTATCATGCGATGCCTTTTACCAGGGTGCCGCTTTTGAAGGAAGAGGGGCAGAAGCTGGTGCTGGTGCGGGAAGGCTTCAGCGAGGGCGGAGTGAATCCCGATGGCTGGAGCGCGGAGGCCATGCCTTATCTGATGGAGTACGACAACTGGGGCGGACGGGTGGTGGAGAACCCGGAGAAGCTGAGCCGTCAGGAGCTGGCCTACAGAGACTGGTGGGGCTATGACCAGATTGCCTGGTTTGCCAACCAGCCTGTGGAGGAAAGAGAGAGATTTCTGAAATATACATATAGATGGACGGAAATCAGCAATGTGGATGCTTACTTTGAGGTCCCCTTCCGCAGGATGCTGAGCAATGCAGGAGTGAAAATGGTACGTGCCGACAATGGCTGTGAGGATGTGCAGGAGTTCTATCAGTGTAATCGGAAAAGTCCGGCCTGCCCCATGGGCTTTGACCAGGAGGACACTATCCGTGGTCTCTGGGAGCAGGGGCACAGACTGAGAGAGCTGGCAGGAAACCCGCCGGTCGTGAATGACTATGGCGCCAGAAATGTTTACGATGAGAAGACCGGATATAAGCTGCCGGAGCGCGTGGTGGTGTACGGCAGCTTTCAGCCTTGCGTGGGTGCGGTGGAAAGCGATTCCAACAGCGAGATCACGAGAATGTATTATATAGGAAAGAATACATATGTGCTGTCAGTTGTAATTCCTTTCTCTGGAGAGTATAATTATGGCGTATCCACCTATGGGACCTTATCGGCCACCTACAGTTGGGATCGATATCCCAGAAGCGGTTCCGGGCCCAGGGGAATCTTCCGCACGGAAAAGGAGAATGCGGTGGTTCGCTTTACCTATGAATTTATGGGCAGCGGTGGAGTGAAAGTGGAGGTTTTCAATGATTGAGAGGATAAAATGGGTTAGTTCTCTGGAAAAGGTATTTCCGGACAGAGAGCCGAGGGGCGGCTTTTTGGATTCTGGAAAAAAGCCTTCTTTTCTGGAAGGAGAAGTCTATTCGGCGCAATTTGCATTTCTGACTTCCTGTGATGGGGAGGGTTGGGCCGAAGTGGCGCTATCAGGGCCTTTTGCGGAATATGCCACAGTGCGGGAGGTTTGCCCTATGCCTTCCCGCAACCCGGGACGGGAGCTGGTGGACATCAAAGCAAAAGGGAATGCCCCGGCGGTGGAGAATGTCTCGGCAGAAAAGAACACTCCAGCGGAGGAGAACGACCCGGCGACGGAGACTGTGCCAGCGGAAAAGAATGCCCCGGGAGAGGAGACTGCCCTGACGGAGGAGAGCACCACAGTGGAAGAACAGGCCATAGCGGAAGGTCATACTCCGGCGAAGGAAACGGTTTGGGCGAAGCTCTGCCCTCCGGGGTTATATCCGGATTTGCTCCGGGAGTTGAAAGACGGCCGCGTCAGGCTGTATCCCGGCCAGTGGCACAGCCTATGGATTACAGTGGAGTGCGGCGGGAAAGAAGGCAAGGGAAAAGATTGGGACAGGAAAGAATATAGTGAGGAGTTGTCAGAAGAGAAGCCTTCCTGTGAGTTTCCTTACGGGATTCATGAGCTGGAGATTGCGGTGAAGCCGGAGGAAGGGGAGCAGGTGCGGGCATGCCTGGAGCTGGAACTGATACATACAAAGCTGCCGGAACAGACATTGCTTCACACGGAATGGTTCCATGCGGATTGTCTGGCGGATTATTACAGAGTGGAGCCCTGGAGTGAGGAGCACTGGCGCATTGTGGAGAACTTTCTGAATCACTATGGGGAGATGGGAATGAATATGGTCCTGGTCCCCGTGCTGACGCCGCCGCTGGATACGGCGGTGGGACGGGAGCGTACCACGGTGCAGCTGACAGATATTCGAGAGGAGGGGGAGGGCAGGTACAGCTTTGGATTTGAACGGGTGAAGCGGTATGTGGAGCTTTGTGAAAAAGCAGGAATTCGGTACCTGGAGATTTCTCATCTGTTTACTCAGTGGGGCGCCTGCGCCGCGCCGAAGGTGATGGTATGGCAGGGTGATGGAGATACGCAGGTGCGCCGGTTTGGCTGGGATACTCCTTCGGACGGCAGTGAGTATCTGGGATTTCTGGAGCAGTTCCTGAAGGCGCTTACCGGGAAGCTGACGGAATGGGGCTGGGAAGGACGGGCCTTCTTCCATCTGTCGGACGAGCCGGGAGAGGATGTTCTGGAGAGGTACAATTTCCTGCGCAGTAAAGTGACCGGCTGGATTGCCCCTTATCCTATCATGGATGCGCTGTCGGATTATTCCTTTTATGAGAGCGGCGCAGTGGACCGGGCGGTGCCAAATATGGGAAAACTCCCTCTGTTTGCGGAAAAGGGGGTGAGCCCTCTTTGGACATACTACTGCGGGTGCCATGTCCAGGGTATGCCGAACCGGCATTTTGCAATGCCATCCTGCCAGATCAGGGTATTGGGAGTATTATTGTATTATTATGGCGTGGACGGATTCCTGCACTGGGGATATAATTTCTATAATTCCCAGTATTCCCTGGAGCATATCAATCCTTATGCCGTGACGGATGCAGGCGGCGCTTTTCCCTCCGGGGATTCTTTCCTGGTCTATCCGGGGGAGGACGGCAGGCCGGAGGATTCTCTCCGCATGATGCTGATGCTGGAGGCCATGCAGGATATGCAGGCACTGCAGCTGTTGGAGGGCCTGTGGGGAAGAGAGCGGGTGACAGAGCTGATCCGCCGGGAAGCCGGAGGAGAGGTGACGGCGTTGAAATGGCCCAGAGGGCCGGAATTTCTGGAGGGGCTGCGGGAGAAAGTCAACGAGGGACTTTCCTGCTTCTGATTCAGGTAATACTCTGCCCATCATTTTATTACTCCAATGGGATTGTCTCTTAGTACGGCTTTCAATATTTTTGCCGTTAAGGTGGGGAACGAAAGAAGAATACCGTTTGAGGTAACACCAGACACATTTTATTCAGAATCTAATATGAGGGTACTGGAAGAACGTGCTGCAAACATTGAATCAGGGAAGTCAATTCCTAAAGAACATGAACTGATTGAGGTATAGTGTATGGGAGTGCTGTGGGAAGATGAAGCATGGCAGGAGTATATTGACTGGCAGGAGCAGGATAAAAAGCAAAGACCATTACGGAGATAGGTGATGATGAGTTAATTCACAATAGGATTGCTCCACATAACGCAGAGGCAGAGCAGTGACACATAGTCACTGTCCTGCCTCTGCGTTTTTGATATCTTTAATCAGGAGATTTGTGAGTTGCATTTCTAAATTTTTACTTGTAAAACCTGTAGGAATACGTCATGATTTTATACTGTAGACCGCCAGGATTTATAGTGATGCTTTTGGAAAAGCAACTGGCTGGCGGTCTGCAGTCGGGTTGTACTGCAAATTTAACCGGTGTGCAGTATAAAGCATATAAAAAGGCGCGGATGCGCTGGCAGCCCCAAGAAGGAGAAGAGAAAAATGGCATACAGGATTACAGAAGAGAAAATGGAAAGTTATCAGGAATACATGGTGCGGGAGGAATTCGCGCCGGATACCATTAAGAAATATCTGCGGGATATCCGGGCCTTTGCGGCATGGCTGGAGGA
>JAAWLQ010000313.1 GCA_022797995.1 Lachnospiraceae bacterium | reverse complement strand
CTTCTTTTCAGTTCCAGGTATTCATCATAGCCCTTTTCCAGAATTTGCTTTTCATTCGAAAATTTTAACAGATGATAAGCCTCATGATATTTATAAAATCCCGAATCCAAAAAAATTCTTCTTTTTGTGGTTTGCTGTAATAACTGTCAGCCATCATCAGATACCAGTGCACTTCCTTTGCCACTGTATCATCGGGAACAGAAAAAGAATATTCGCTTTTCCCGATATACTTGATAATGGTCGCCTTCGCTCCTGATTCCTCAAGCACCTCCCGCAGAGCTGTTTCCTTGTATTCTTCTCCCTGCTCCACAGTGCCCTTAGGTAAAACCCATCCTTCATACTTGTTCTTATAATTCTTATACAGGAGAAGGATTTTTCCACGAAAAATTACCACACCACCACAGCTTGTTGCCTCCAGCATCACAGTTCCTCCTGATTGGTGTGCTTTTGTTTACTGTCTGATATTATTTCCAGTATAGTCCAATCTCCGGGGAAGTGCAATACTTATTTTTTCCCGTTAAAATACGCATCAAAAATCCGTCTGGCAATAGGAACCGCAAAATCACCGGCGTTTCCCGCGCCCTCCACGATAATGGTAACGCAGATTTCCGGCTCCTCCGCCGGGGCAAATCCGGTAAACCACGCGTGACTGTCTTCGCTGACATCGCTGAACTCCGCGGAGCCTGTTTTGCCTGCGGCGGTGTATTCCCGGCCCGAAAGCTTTCTTGCGGTGCCGTATTCCACCACGGCAGTCATCAGCTCTCTCAGAGTCAAAGCCTCCTCTTCGCTCATCAGCCGGCCGAAGCTTTCCGGCCGAAAGGATTTGACGATACTGCCCGCGTCGTTTTCCACATGGTCAATTACATAAGGCTTCATCAGTACCCCGCCGTTTGCGATGGCACAGGTGATCATGTTTAAATGAATGGGGGTTATCAGAGTTTTCCCCTGACCGATGGAGGTCTGCATCATTTCGTTCACCGACATTTCCTCCCGCATTTGGAGGCTGCTTTGCAGATAAGGCAGTTCCAGGGGAAGCGGCTCATTAAACAGTAGCTCTTCCAGCGTCTCGGAGAACTGCTCTTTATCCAGACTCGTCCCTATATTGGCAAAGGAAGAGTTGCAGGATTTGGCAAGGGAACGCTCAAAGTCCACCTGCCCGTGGCTTGAACCATTATAACAGCTGATGCGGCTGTCGCCGGATTTGAAATATCCCGGACAGTTGAAGGAATACTGATCGTAGGTATCCGGATTTTCTCTGATGTATTCCAGCGCGGTCACTATCTTAAAGGTAGAGCCGGGAGGATACTTCCCCTGGGTGGCCCGGTTCAGCAGAACGGAACTGTCCTCATTTTCCAGAAGCGAATCCCAGATATCCTCTATCCGGTTGGGGTCGAAATCAGGATGTGACACCAGCGCCAGTATCTTTCCGGTGGAAACTTCGGTCACCACCACCGCACCCTTATAGATATTCAGCTCGTTGTCGGCCACCTGCTGTATCGCCACATCCAGAGTGGTATGGACACTGTCCCCGGGATTCTTCACGCCTGCCACATCATTGGCGGCCTTGTTGGCAAGGGAGGTGCTGGTGTTGATCAGATAATAATTCGCCAGGGCTTCCACCCCCATCCGCCCCTTTGTGGAATATCCCACAATATGTGAAAACATATCCCCGTAAGGGTAATTCCGGGTCTCGTTCTGTTCCCCGTCCACCGTGGTTTCCGCCAGGACCTCTCCGCTGCCGGCGTAAATGGTTCCGCGGTAATTCCGGGACAGCAGAATTTCCTGCCTGGTATTGTAGCTGTTGTTAATGATATCATGTCCGCTGGTAGCCGTGACATATCCCAGATACAGAATCAGCACGGCAAACACCGCCGCAAAAAAGCCGCCTGTCACCAGGATTTCACGTTTGTTTTTTGCCGCTTTGCTTTGTCTTTCCGCCACTCTGCCTTGCTCCTTCCTGCCGCAACCTGATATAAATGCCCTGAATCAGGAAAAACATAATCATCGTAGTCATCACCGAACTGCCTCCATAGCTGATAAAGGGCAGGGTGACACCCGTCAGCGGAATCAGCTTGATACCTCCGCCGATGGTGAGAAATATCTGAAAAATATACATCATGCCGATGCCGCAGACAATCAGCTGATAAAACCGGTCTCTGATCAGAATTGCCATTCTCAGCATCTCCAGAAAACAGACAAAATACAAAAGAATAACACAGATACCGAAAATCACTCCCAGCTCCTCACAGATGGCCGAAAAGGCAAAATCCATCTCCACATAGGGAATGGCCTTCGGATCTCCCTGGGAAAGTCCCATGCCGAACCAGTTGTCGCTGCCGATGGCAAACAGCGACTGCGTGACTGCGTACCCCTGATCATCGATATAGGTCCAGGGGTCCTTCCATGCAAGCACCCTTGTGCGCACATGACCGAATAGCTGATAGGCCGCCCAGGCGGCTCCGCTTCCGCCCAGCGCTCCGGCCAGAAGGTACAGATAGTTTCCCGTGGCCAGAAACACCACAAACACATAGCTGATAAAGAAAATCAGCGCACCGCCCAGGTCCTTCGACACTACCAGCAGAATCACATGTATCCCCGCAATGACAGCCGTCATTGCCACCCGCCAGAAATCCGCCTTTTCCCAGAGCATTCCCGCCAGGAAAAAGACAAAAAGGATCTTCACAAATTCCGAAGGCTGAAAGGAAATGCTTCCAATGGACAGAGAGATTTTAGAACCGTGGGTAATCTCTCCAAGAACGAAAACCATAGTCAGCAGTGAGGCGCCCACAAGGCCATATGCCCATGTCAGCTTCTTCAGAAAGCGGATTCTGGACAGCACCCAGGGAATAAACAGAGACACCGCCAGAGAGACCAGCACAATGATATACTGCTTTATGGCTGATCTGAAGGAAAGTCTGGAGATAACACATAAACCGATTCCCAGAAGCATACACATATGATTCAGCAGCAGCCGGTTCGCCTCCTCATAGATCATCGGCACGATAATCACCACAGCCAGCAGAAATATCTGTACAAACACATAGAAAAACACATATTCCATCTCAGCGTTTATCAGTGCCAGATCTATGAACATGAAAATCTGAATCACAAACATCAGAAGGTTCTGAAGCAGATAGACCACACTCTTCCTTCGCTCTCTGTCAAATAAAGACCACAGGCTTCCCAGAGTATAGAGAACCATCAGCACCGCTATGATGTATTTTGACAATTCCGTAATGTATTGACGCATCTTTTTCCCTATTCTACCCCCCGCTTCTCATGACCTGTGGTATACTCGGCCTCAGGAAAAGGCATGCCGTTTCTCAGGGCGTTGATCAGCTGTCTCACCTCCGCCGGAGATTCAAATGTAAAATCCATGCGCAGGTCCGCATGATTCCGCCATTTTGGGACCTCCCTCCACAGAGAGAAGGGCACACTGTTATATATGATATTCATACAATGGCCACAGTTGACATGGACAGGGAATTCTTTCCCCAAACGGTCCTTCAGAATGACCCGGCCGGCGGAAGTCCCCGGCAGAGACTGTCCGGCTTCCGCCTGCTGTGTCTTTAACCCGTGATGCCTGCACTGATCGGCGGTCTTCAGGAGACAGTTCGCCGTAATCATCATGGGAATCCGGCTGTAAATTATTTTTTCACAGGACAGTCTGTTCAGAAGTCCCCTCTGTTCCGAAGCCCTCAATTCATAGGGCAGACAGAACCCCTCCAACATGTCCGACATTTCCTCCAGCGCGGCCGAATTCCACAGATACAGGCCCGCATCTCCTCTGCAGGATATGGCTTGGTCCCTTTCCCGGATAAAGCCCAGTCCGTCCATGGAGCGCACCAGAAATCCTCGGAACAGATGACTCTCCTTCACTTTCCCGTAAAGCTCTGTCAGATAGTTTCTGTCAGATTCTCTCAAAATATAAGGAAGCGCCGCATAGAGTGCGACTTCGGCAGAAATACTTCCGCACAGCTCACACACCCTTTCCCATTCCTCCGCAAGCAGGTCGCCGTCCACATACAGCCGCAGCGGAATATTCCTCGGAAACGTGTCTGCCATTTCTGCCACCGCCTTCAGCTGGGGAATGGTACGGACGGAAAAAACCCATGACCTGATAGCTGCTTCAGGACACTTTGTATTGTCTCCTGCCACTGAAAACGTTTCCAGTGCTTCCTTTCTGTGTTCCGACAGATTCCCCTCCCGAAGGCCTTCTTCCCCCGCAGCTCTCCCGCCGCCATATCCTTCCCCCCGGAGGATCTCCTCTTCCAGCGCCGTCACTGCCATTCTGCGCAGCTCATTTATCTGCTTCAGCGGATAAAAACAGTCCTCGCTTACGACTGTCTCCAATGAAGCCGCATAAAAAGCACTCTCCCCCAGCTTAAGCAGCTGTTTCCGGACATTTTCCTCCGTGACAGGCTGATTCCTGGCGGCTTCCACTCTCTCACCCTTCACGCTGACATGGTATTCCTGCCACCGCATGCTCAGCCGGGCCTGTTGCCCTGTCTGAAAGGAAGCCTTCATCACAACCGGCAGCTTCAACGGTTCCTCCAGATGCCGGTTCCGGATTTCCTCCAGGAGCTTTTCGTCGCTTCCACTGTAGGCGGGAGACTGCAATGTCATCATATCCCGGTCATTGTGCCTGAAATAATAGCCGTCCTGAACATCTGTTCTGATATAGAGGGAAGTCAGAATCTTCCAGTCAGCCTTTTCCACATGATAAGCCTCTGCCGCGTCCTCAGGGCCCTTCCGCTCCCGCAGCTCGTAATATCTGTCCATATATTTCCGGTAAATTTCCGTCACACCCGCCGCATACTCGGGCTTCTTCATTCTGCCTTCTATTTTAAAGGAGTCTATTCCCACTTCGATTAACTGCGGAATGTGTTCGACGGTGCACATATCCCTGAGACTCAGGGGATAGCATTCCCCTGTTCTGACTCCGTCCCCAATGATGGAATATGGCAGCCGGCAGGGCTGCGCACACCGGCCTCTGTTGCCGCTGCGTCCTCCCAGAATGCTGCTGAATAGGCATTGTCCGGAGTAACAGCAGCACATTGCTCCGTGTATGAAGGCCTCTATCTCCACACCTGTATTCTGCTTCAGCTGGGAAAGCTCTCTCAGACTCAGTTCTCTGGCGGGAACAATTCTGCTTATCCCCATGGACTGCAGAAGGGAAGCTCCCCAGCTTCCGCACAGGGTCATCTGTGTGCTGGCGTGCAGCCTGCAGTCCGGAAAATGCTCCCTGATAAATCTCAGCACCCCATAATCCTGTACGATCACCGCATCCAGACCGGCCTCGCAGAAGGGATACAGATATTCATACAGCCC